>NZ_CALHHT010000192.1 GCF_938031315.1 uncultured Campylobacter sp. | reverse complement strand
GCGGTTTTTGAAGCGGAGCTAAATTTAAGCCTGGAGATCGCATCTTCGTTCACTCTAATCGCTCCAAGTCCCAAATATGGCTTAATGTAGCCGTTTTCAAATAAGAATTTGTACCCAGCTCTGGTACTGAAATCCCAAATTTGCGATTTGTATTTCGCGCCGTGGATAGCGCCGAATCCGTTGTTGGTTTCAAATTTATGATCGTTTGTCGAATAAGTTAAATTTACCGCCAAATCCACGTTTTCGTTAAAGTCGTATCTGCCCGCCAGGCCGAACTCGTAGGATTTGATGTTTTCTTTGACACCGTCGAATTTACCCTCGTACCAAGCGTCCGATTTTTGATACCCAAAGATCACGCCCAGCGTAAGATCATCCACTCTCTTGGAGGCTCCGAGTAAAATTCCGTCGCTCTTGTGATCGTATTTGACGCCACCCGAGCGGTCTTTGTAATCCCCGCCGTAGTTTCCAATCGCGCTTACGTTTACGTTAAACTCCTGCCCGTCGGTATCGGCTAAATTTTTATAAGCGGAATTTCTTGCAAGCTTTGTAAGATCCAGATCGACCTTCGAGCGCGGCATCTCGATGCCTACCCGGTTGCCGCCTCTTGCGACCTGCGAAAACAGGCTACCGTTTTTAGGCGTGAAATTATTGATCGCCAGCATCAGCGCTTCAAAATAGGTAGGCAGATCGTCATATCCGCTAGGATAGGCATTCGTATCGGAGGTGATAAATAGATTTGCCGCGTTGCGCTCGCGAGATAATCTTATGATCTCGTCGTATTGATCCGGTCTTGCGTTGTATATGACGTGCAAAATTTTAGAGGAATTTGCGGGGTCTTTTTCAAACTCAGAGGTTCTAGGACGATAGTGGTTTATGTAGTCGTCCGCGCTCACCTCTTGCAGCATCCAAACGTCCGCATAAGGGGCTATGGCGTCGCGCACGCCCCAGCCGTTGTTCGCCAAAACGAGCATTCCCGGATATTTAGTCTTGATATAATTGTAGATACTCTCCATATAGGCAATAGTTGCGGGATTATTCTCGGTATTGACTTCGTCGATAAAGTATCCTGCGATATTTTCTCTGCCGTAGAAATTTACGAAATTATCGATATCGGCATAGACTAAATTTAGATTTCTAGTAGAATTTTTGGTATAGGTATAGCCTAAATTTGATATTCCCGCCGCGATATTTCGCTTCATCTGAACTGCGTCTTCTTCTCTTCTGACCAGATATTGCGTGGTTTGATCGCCCGGTATCGCCGCCTCGTATGAACCGAAAGCCACATAAGGAACCAGCGCGCCGCCTATATTGGTAATGCCGTTCCAAAATTCGGCATTTACGCCGCTATTGCCCGTCCAGCGAAACGCAGGCATCATAACGCGCTGATTATTAAGCCTGCCCGAATATGAGCCCTTTTTGGCAAAGCCCCTTGCGTACTCGAGCTTGATACGAAATGAGTTTTCATACTCGTCGCTCGCGGAGCTATCGCTAGCCGCGTCGCGCCTGCTTAATTTCGCGCCCAAGCTATCCGCAGCGCTCATTACATCGGAACGGGAAGTGTTGTTGGAAGGTGATTTTTGCGCGTTTGCATAGCTCCAGGAATTCTGCTCGCTCGCATAGCCGAACCCTGCTGCACCGACAAGCGCAAGAGATACGATTTTTTTCAAAGACTTTAGCATTCTGCACCGCCTCAAATAAAATTACCCAAATTCTTAAATTTCGACAAATTTGCGGACGCGCTTTTAAAATTAAAAGCTTTGTCGAAATTTAAAAATTTAGCCGCCTTAAGACGGCCAAATTTTAAAGCTTATTTTAATGCCTCTTTTGCCTTCTTCGCGACGGTTGCGAAAGCTTCGGCGTCATTCATAGCCATATTTGCTAAAATTTTTCTATCAAGCTCGATGCCCGCTTTTCTAAGTCCGTTTATAAATTTAGAATAGCTGATATCGTTTAGTCTGCAAGCTGCATTGATGCGCACTATCCAAAGTCTGCGGAAATCGCGTTTTTTCGCGCGTCTGTCACGGAAGGCGTAAACGAGGCTTCTTTCTAGCTGCTCTTTAGCCTTTCTGAAATGTTTGCGTCTTGCGCTATAAAATCCGCGCGCAAGCTTTAGCACCTTGTTGTGACGGCGGCGTCTAACGATGCCCGTTTTTACTCTTGCCATATTAATCCTTTCTTAATTGGCGTCCCTTTGGGGATCTTGCCCTAAAATCCATAAATTTAGGGGAGTTTGAATGACTTTCGTCAAAAACTAACTTCGCACTATTTGCAAAGCATTTTTTTAACCGCAGATACGTTCGTAGAATCGACGTATTGGGCCTCGCGCAAATTCCTCTTGCGTTTTTGAGACATCTTCGTCAAAATGTGGCTGCGAAACGCTGAGCCTCTTTTGATCTTGTTTTTGCCCGCTTTAAAACGCTTGACGGCACCGCGCACGCTTTTCATCTTTGGCATGGTCGTCCTTTTTTTAAAGTGAATGGGAAGTATATAATAAAGTTTCTTTGAAAAATTTGAATTTAAGGAATTTTATAGCTTAAATGAACGCAAGATAAATTTAAAGTTAAATTTTACCGCTCGATTAAGATTCGATTTCGCTTGATATGAAAAATTTTATACAAATTTAAAGGGCTAAATTTAGAGATAAACTTAGCCCGCATTAAATTTTAAAACTACGCTATTTAGCTTAAATTTACGCGCTGTACCGCAAAGAAACAGCGCGAAATTTTAAAATTTTGCCGCACGCAGCGCAAAATACCGCTAAATTTACGCTACGCCTTTTTCGGCGTGATCAGCATATTTACGTAGCGGCCCTCCAGCGCAGGCGCCTTATCGCGATCGGCAACTTCTGCAAAAAATTCGTCCCAAATTTTATTTAGCAAATTTACGCCGATTTCCGGGCTTGACATCTCGCGCCCTTTTAAAAATACGCGAAGCTTGACGTGTTTGCCGCTACTAAGGAATTCTTTCGCGTGTTTTACTTTGTAATTAATGTCGTTTTGAGCGATTTTGGCGGACAGCTTGATCTCTTTGACCTCGATGATTTTTTGCTTTTTTTTCGCCTCTTTGAGCTTTTTTTCCTGCTGATAGCGAAATTTGCTGTAGTTCATGACCTTGCAAACGGGCGGCTTTGCATCGGGCGCTATCAAAACCAGATCCACACCCTCTCGCTCGGCGATTTGCAGCGCCTGCGCCTTTGAAATTATGCCGTAAACCTCGCCGTTGTCGCCTATGCACCTGACTTCGCTAGCCGGAATGTCCTCGTTTAGAAAAACCTCTTTCTCTCTGCTCAAAAATTCACCTCGTTTAATTTAGCTTTTACGAAATTTAAAAACTCATCCAGCCCTAAATTTCGCTGTTCGCGCGCCCTGCGATCGCGCAGAGCCACGCTGCGAGCCGAAACTTCATTATCGCCTAGGACGATGATGAGCGGCACCTTCTGCTTTTCAGCCGTTCTGATTCGTTTATTTAGCGTCTCGTTTTTATCTAAAATTTCGCCGTCAATGTCTGCTTCGCGCAGCAAATTTAAAATTTCTTTCGCGTAGTCTGCGTGCGCCTCGCCGATCGGCACGATCGATACCTGCGTAGGACAGATCCAAAACGGAAGTTCGCCCGCGGTGTGCTCGAGCAAAATCCCCACGAAGCGCTCGAAGCTTCCCAAAATCGCGCGATGCAGCATCACGGGCTGCTTTTTTTCATTATTTTCGTCGATGTAGCCAAGCTCGAAGCGCGCAGGCAGGTTAAAATCGACCTGCACCGTGCCGCACTGCCATTTTCGGCCGAGCGCGTCGGTGATTTTGATGTCGATCTTAGGTCCGTAAAAAGCGCCGCCGCCCTCGTCTAGGCCGTATTTTAAGCCCTTTTCGTCAAGCGCGTCTTTTAAGGCCTTCGTCGCGATCTCCCAAACCTCGTCGTCGCCGACCGCCTTTTGCGGTTTGGTCGAAATTTCAAGTTCGTATTCAAAGCCGAAGGCTTTCATCAAAAGCCCCACGAAATCTAAAATTTCATAGACGTTTTCTTTGATCTGGCTCGGCATCACAAACAGATGCGCGTCGTCCTGCGTAAACTCGCGCACGCGGAAAAGTCCGTGCAAGACGCCGCTTTTTTCGTGGCGGTGCACGACGCCGTACTCGCAAAATTTAAGCGGCAGATCGCGATATGAGCGGATCTCGCTTTGATAAACCTTGATGTGACCGACGCAGTTCATCGGCTTGATGCCGTATTCTTGCTCCTCGATCGTCGTAAAATACATATTTTCTTTGTAATT
Source organism: uncultured Campylobacter sp. (assembly GCF_938031315.1). GTDB lineage: Bacteria > Campylobacterota > Campylobacteria > Campylobacterales > Campylobacteraceae > Campylobacter_B. The sequence goes on along the minus strand of NZ_CALHHT010000192.1, from coordinate 3,058 downwards.
GCTGTAGTGTCCGCTGATCTTCCACGCGTCGGATTTTAAAATTTCAGGACCGCGCACCGGCTCGTAGCCGCGCTTGCGAAGCTGCCTATAAAGGCGCTCCTCGAGCTTTATACGCATCCTCGTGCCGGCAGGAAGCCAGATCGGAAGTCCCGCGCCGATCTGCTCGTCGAAGGTGAAAAATTTCATCTCGGCTCCGAGCTTTCGGTGATCGCGCTTCTTGGCTTCTTCTAGCATCGTAAGGTGCTTTTTAAGGCTATCTTTATCGGCAAATACGACGCCGTAGATGCGAGTTAGCATCTCGCGCTTCTCGTCGCCGCCGAGATACGCTCCCGCGATGCGTGTAAGGGCGAAATTTTTCAAAAATTTCGTATTTTGCACGTGCGGGCCGCGGCAGATGTCCTCAAACTCGCCCTGCGCGTATAAGCTAACCGGGCCGTCGGGGATACGCTTTAAAACCTCTTGCTTAAGATCGTCGTTTGCATATTTTTTCGCGACCGCCTCTTTGGTGGAGGCTATCTTTTTAATCTCTAAATTTGCCTCGGCGAGCGCTCGCATCTTTTTTTCGATCGTCTTTAGATCCTCTTCGCCGAGCTTTTCGCCGTTATCTTTGCTGACGCGGATATCGTAGTAAAACCCATCCTCGATCGCCGGTCCTACGAAAAATTTAGCGCCCGCATAGAGCTCGCGCACCGCCTGCGCCAAAAGGTGCGCACAGGAGTGGCGGATCACCTTTAGCGCGTCCTCAGAGTTATCGAAATATATCGGCTGCGCCTCGCCTGCGTGCTCGCCGATACTTTGAGTATCGTAAATTTCACCGTTAAATTTATACGCGATAATATCGCTCATTGGCTCGTTTCCTCTTTTTACCGAATTGTCTTTCTTACGCTGAAAGAACGAGAGCTAATTTTAGCCAATCAATCCTTAACGATAAATTTAAAAAATATTAAATTTGTAAATTTCATCTTTTTTCGCGCATAGCGAAGTAGATCGCGTTGGCGCATAGTGCGCAGACGATCATCACGCCGGCAAGCAAAAGCGGCTCGTTTGCACTCACGGCGCCTACGATAAAAGATACCGCTCCTGCGATCGCAAACTGCGTGGTTCCGAGCACCGCCGAGGCCGCACCGGATCTGCCGCCTTTAAACAGCGCCATCGCAAGCGTCGTGGCGTTTGGCGCGATAAAGCCGAGCGATGAAAGCAGTGCGAAAAGCGAGAGCTCAAAGCATACAAACGGCAAGCCGAGCATAGAGCATGCGAGCAGAATCAGGCTCATCGCAAACATCGCGATTAGGCCGAAATTTAATAAAGCTGCGGGTTCGCGCTTCTGCACGAGCTTGGCATTCAGCGCCGATACCAAGGTCATCCCAAGAGCGTTTATGCCGAATACTACGCCGAAAGCGCGCTCGCTAAGCCCGTAATAATCCAAAAATATAAAGCTCGAGCCGGTTATATAGGCAAAAAGCGCGCTCATCGCAACCGCAAAGCCTAGGATGTATCTCATAAACTCTTTGTTGCGTAAAATTTCGCCGTAGTCCCGCGCCACGGCCGCTGCGCTTATCGCGGCGTCGCTTTTTATCTCGGCGCTTTCATCGAGCCCGAAAAATATGAATATGAAAAGTAAAATTCCAAGCGCAAATAAGATCGTAAAAATCGCTTGCCACGGGAAAAACTCAAGCACGAATCCGCCAAAAGTCGGCGCGAGCATCGGAGCGAGCGAGCCCACGACCATCATCAGCGCAAACATCGCCGCAGCCTCGTGCAGCTCAAATTTGTCGTTAATTACCGCTCGCGCAAGTACCACTCCCGCGCAACCGCCCAAAGCTTGCAAAAATCTAAAAAATATAAACGCATAAACGCTATCAAAGCTCACGCAGGCAAGCGACGCACATATGAAAAGCAAAATGCCCGCGTATAACGGCTTTTTACGACCGAATTTATCGCTTAGCGGTCCATAAACGAGCTGTCCTAGCGCAAAAGCGATGAAAAAGCTCGCAACCGATAGCTGAGTGTAAAACTCGCTCGTAGCAAAGCTTGCCTTTACCTTTTCCAGCGCGGGCAGATACATATCGGTAGACAAGGGCGCCAGAGCGGACATATAGGCGAGTATAATCACCAGCTTAAATTTAGCGAATTTACTTTGTTTGATCATCGTTTTTCTCAATTATTTTTAGGCAGAGCTCAAATGTGCGCACGAGCGCGTTTAGATCCTTAAATTTTTGCGGCAAAAGCCTAGCGATAAAATATATCGGACGCAGCGCAAGTACCGTAGCCCACGCACTTTGCACTACGTCCTGCCCGCCATTTGAGGCGTAGGCGCAAATGCCAGAGCGCACCAAGCCTTCGCTCAGACCTTCGCGACAAAGATCATAGAAGAAAAGCAAAAAATCTCGCATTTTGGCTTTTTGCAGATCATCGCGCTCGCCGCGATTTTCAAAATCTATAAATTTCATCTCGCCGTTTTTTACTAAAACGTCGCGCAGCGCAGGTCTGCCGTGTATGAAGCCGCGCGAATGCAGCTGTGCTAACGCCGCTGCATAGCCCTCAATAAGCGCCACGCAAGATACCTCATCCGAGCTTTTTAGCACCTCATCCACCGGCGTGCCGCCGTCTTTGAGTACAAAAAAGCTCTCGTCTCGCAGCACCAGCTGCGGCACAGGCGCGCCGGCTGCGTACAGGCTCTCGCATTTTAGCGCTTCGTAATCGAAAGCGGCTTTCGGATTTGCTTTGAATATTTTCGTAAGCAATCCGCCGCGGATGCGCAGCTCCGGCTGCTTGAGCCAGTATTTCTCGCCCTCGAAACTAAAGCTCGTGACGCGCTCGCCAGGATGATTTTTTAGAATTTCATTTACATATTCTTTAAAATTTTGCATTCGATAAATTTAGCGAATTTTTTTTAGAAAGAGCTAAATTTGCAAGTTTTATTTCATAGAGTTTCATCTGTCCGCATAAAATTTATTACATAAATTCGGCGGGGCTAAATTTTAAAATTCTATCAGACAGAATTTTATTATGATCTTGGAATTTTGTAGCACAGGAAGCAGCAAAAGCGCATAATTTC
>NZ_CALHHT010000191.1 GCF_938031315.1 uncultured Campylobacter sp. | reverse complement strand
TCGTCGTATTTGCTTCGCCGCCTTTTGATTTTGGGGTTTTAAAGCCCAATTTCTTGCAATGATCTCCGCGGGAATTTTGGAAATAATATCTCTCACGCTCTCCCAAATTTTCAACTCCCTTTTCGCACACACGCCTGATATATGCTTCGCTCGGATAACTAAGCCTACTTTGCGCAAAGATATTCCCATCATCGGCGCGCTTTATCAGCTTAGCGATGCAGGCGTCATCTTCCTCATCATGCCTGCCTGAAAAAAATTCTCTCGCGCTACAATACCCGCCGCTACCGCTTACAAACGCGGCATAAATAATAATAAGCGCCACAGCTAGCACAAAAACATGACTTTTACCGATTTTCAAGCTCGCCTCCTTCGCGATTAAATTTTGATTTTTTCCGCAGATTTACGATTTGCGGGCGGATCGTAAACTCGCTCACGTTGGACTTCGTGCGCAGAATTTGCAGCGTAAAATTTGCGATCTCCCACGCATCCACGAAGCTAGCCTCATCATCCGCGGGCTCGAAGCTCAAATCCTCGTAAAAGGGCGTTTTGGTGACGTCGGGGTTGATGCAGCTTACTCTGATCTGCTTGCGCGCCTCCTCGAAAAGGCAGAGCAGAAACGCCCGCAGTCCCGCCTTGCTCGCGCTATAAACCGCGCTAAAGCGGCTCGCTCGCAGCGCCTCGATCGAGCTAATGCCGATGATATGGGCGCGGTTGCGCTTTAAATTCGGCAAAAGCGTGCGCGTGATGATGATGTTTGCGGCGAGATTTACGTTTAAAATTTTTAAAATTTCACTCTCGCTCATCGCCTCAAGCGGCGCAAATTTCGCCGTACCAGCGCATAAAATCAGTGCGTCAATCTCACACGCCGCAGCCAGAGCGCGGCACTCCTTTGCTAGCGCGTCCGTATCCTCGAAGCGCGAGGCTAGCGTTAAAATTTCATAGCCGTTTTGCCGCAGAAGCTCCGCAACCGCGCTGCCGATACCGCCGCTTGCGCCCGTGATCAATGCTTTCATCTTTTCTCCTTTAAATTTTAATGCCGCTTCGGCGCGTTAAGTTTAGAGCGCCGAGTAAATGCCCCTACGTTAAATTTTCTTTGTTCATTGTATCCGCCGCTAAATTTACGCGGATTATTTAAACCGCGCCGCGACTTTGCCGGGTAAAATTTTAAATTTAGCCCGCGGCGTTTTGATGTGCGAGCGTTTTGTAAAATTTCATCGCCGCTCGCTGTGCCCGCCCCGCACGATTTATAAAATTTAATTTTATAAAGCCGGGTGCGCCGCTAAATTTTAACCGCTCGCTCGCCACCAAATTTCACGCTGTATTCTCGGCGCCACATGCGAACCGGTACAGGCCGCGACGTCTGCGGCAAACAGTGCGTCTAGCGCCGCCGTATCTTTGCGAAATACGCCACCTTCATCGCCTCTTCAAAGGCGTCGTTGCTTTCGTACTCGCAGCCCAAAACCTCGCGCCACAGGCTCGCATCCTCCATGCAGAGGTAGAAAAACACCCGCTTGCGCCACGGCGAGAGCGCGTCCGCAGCAAATTTAAAAAGCTCGCGCTTGATCTGCAGCGGGTAGGACAGCTTGCCGTTCGCGTCCGCAAGGGGCATCTGCAGAATTTTGCTCCGCAGCCCGCGCGAGCGCAGCTTCTTGACGACGGGCTTGATAAAGGTAAGCGTGCCGAGCGAGACCATCGCGACGCCGCTTGGATCGAAGCTGCGTAGCAGCCGCTCAAAAAGCGCACCGTAATCGCTTTGCCATCCCTCGTACCAAACCATCGGGTGGAGGTGAAAGCCCACCAAAATGCCGCGCGCCGCGAGCGCTTCGGCTGCCGCGAGCCGCGCATCCAGGCTCGCGCTTAGATGCTCCTCGTTCGCTATGATCGCGGGGGTGTTGAGCGAGAATGTGACGATGAGGTTGCGCGGGATCTCGCGCTGCAGGAAAAAACGGATATTGTTCGACTTGCTTTTAAGCTCCAAAATCACGTTTTGATGCCGCGCCGCAAAATCGCATAATGCGCTTAAAATGCCGAAGCGATCGCCCCACATGAGCGAGTCGGAGCTCTGCCCCGTGCCAATGTGGTAGCTGCGCGCGGGATCGAGCCGCAGCCGCGCTAAATTTGCCGCAAAATTCTCGTCAAAGCCGATTTTCCCGTGCTTGTAAAAGGAGCCGATCGCGCAATAGGAGCAGTCAAAGCCGCACGAATTGACCGCATCGAGCGTCAGCAGATTGCAGCAGCGCGTGTTTTCGCTCGCCACCGGACAGCGCCCCAAAGCGATACGATCCGCGCGAAAGGATGAAATTTCAAATTTTTTCGGCGCGTAATTGCTTTTGAAGCCTGCGTACGAGTGCGGGCGCGACTTTAGCTCAAGCCAAGTCTCGCGCACGAAATTAAAAATTTGCTCGCCGCTCGGGACTTTCCCTGCTTTATTAAATTTGGCTTTATTAAAATTTAGCCCGCACCGCTCGCTTGTAAGCAGCTCATAAATGGGCGCCTCGTCCCACGCCTCAAAATCGCTCACAAACTCCGCTAGCTGCTTTCGTTGCTGAAATGAAAAGTGAAATTTATCAAATAGCGCGCCCAAAAACGCGCTCGACCGCTCGCTCAGATTCACGCCAAACTGCGCTCCTGGCTCCTTTTTTGCCTCCGTCATCTTGCTCCGCTTCGTTTAAATTTTGCAAATTATACTTAAATTTCGCGCGCCGTCACTGAAAATCGTTGAAATTTCAGATCGCGCCGCAGAATAGTCGCTCGAAATAGAAGGCGTAAGCTAGCGTAATAGCGACGTTTAGGATCAAAATTCCGCCGAGTATGAGCTTTTGCGGGATTTTTTTGACGCCCGTTCGGTAGTAATACGGCAGGGCGCAGAAAAACGCGGGCAGCACGAGCAGAACGATGCCTAGCGGTATGCCGGTGCCGCCGGTGCCTATCTCCGCACTGCGCACAAACTGCGCCATGGCGGGAAATTTAAGGGCGGCGAAAATGACCGCTGCAAAAAGTATCTGCACGCAGACGCAATAAAATAGGTAGCGCACGCCTATTAGGGCATCTTTTAGCCATAGCCCGATACAGAAAAATACTAGCAAAAGAGCTAAAAAGACCAACAAGGGCGGATCGGCAAACAGATCTGCCACGGCATACGCGCAAGCTGCGACGCATGCGTACGCCAAGAGGGCAAAACATAGATAAGAGCCTTTTATTTTCATCGTTTCTCCTGTAGCTATGCAATACCTTATAATTCCGCGTCGTATTCGGCATATGAAGCCGAAATTTATCTCTCGGCTCTGTTTTTTGAATACGCTCTAGTAGTTAAATTTTGCCCTTTATCGCGGCGCGGATTTGCGGCAGGCGCGCCTTTACGAGCTCATAGACGAAGCTTTTGCAAAGCCGCTCGCCGCGCAGATGATCGCTTACGATCTTCATCATCGCCCACGGCACGCCCGCGCGCTCACAAATGCTTGCAAAAAGCGCGCTCTCCATATCGTAGAGCCTGATGTCGCGATTTGCGCACCGGCGGGTAGCATCTTTTGCCGTGCACGGCGTATTTTGTGTTGCTCGTGCTGCAGTATTCGTCGCGACGTTGTGCCCACTTACCGCGATTTGTGAGGGTTTTACGCTCGCTAAATTTTGCGCCTCAACTTGCGTTGCGCCTTGTATTTCAGCCCGCGTCGCGTCGCGCGTGAAATTTTTTGTATCTGCTGCGCCGTTCGTCCCTTGCGTTGGGGCTTGTGCGTTTATCTCGCCGCACCCCTCGATTTCTGCGATATTTGCCACATCAGTTCGCTCCGCTGCGTTTAAAATTTTAGGCTCGCTTACGCAGATTAAATTTGCCCGCAGCTTGCCGTCCAAACTCGCGCCGCAAAATTCCCGCTCGCAAATGTTTTGAAATTTTAGAGCTTGCTCGCTGTGTTCCCCGACCTGCGAGCGATAAAGCTCCGATCCGTTCTCATCGCAAAATTCTTGCGCTGCCGTGCCGTCAAAGTAAAACGCCTCGCCGATTTGCACGCCTTTATCCTCGCAGCCGCAGACGCCAATGTTTAGCGCAAAGTTCATGCGCCGCGAAAGTAAAATTTCACCGAAGCGCTCTGAATTCTGCGCAGAATCAAAATCTGAAATTTCAAAATTTTCAGCCGCATTTCGCGCAGAACCGACCTCTGCATCGCCGCCGCAGAGCGCGCCCGCATCCGAACGGTGCTTAAATTTCACGTCCGCGCCGCGCCGATCCTTGCGAAGCTCACGCGCGAATTTCGCGTCTGTATCGGCACGGCGAACAAATTCCGCGTCCGCTTTAAATTTAGCCCCAAACCTCACGCCGCAGATGTATAAAAGCATCTGCTCGCCTGCGAACAGATCGCCGCTGCGCGTAAGTTTAAAACTCTCGATTATCGCTTGGGCTTCGCAGCGCAAAGCCGTACAGATTAGTATCATCGCCGCCCCTTCCAAAAGCGCAATTTTAACAATTTGAGCTATAATGTAAGATTAATTTGCACAAAAGGGCGAAAATGAACGATCTCATCACCATCACGGGCGCGCGCGAGCACAATCTGAAAAATATAAATTTGCAAATTCCAAAGGACAAACTCGTCGTTTTTACAGGTCTCAGCGGCAGCGGCAAGAGCACGCTGGCGTTTGATACGCTATATGCCGAGGGGCAGCGCAGATACGTCGAGAGCCTAAGCAGCTACGCGAGGCAGTTTTTAGACCGCGTAGGCAAGCCCGACGTCGATAAGATCGACGGTCTGACGCCTGCGATCGCGATCGATCAAAAAACGACGTCGAAAAACCCGCGCTCGACGGTGGGCACGATTACCGAAATTTACGACTATCTGCGCCTCTTATATGCGCGCGTGGGGGTGCAGCACTGCCACAAATGCGGCAAGCCGATCTCAAAGATGAGCTCCAGCGACATCATCGCCGAGATTATGAAGCTGCCGCGCGGCGCAAAGGTGATCTTGGGAGCGCCCTTGGTGCGCGAGAAAAAGGGCAGCTTTGCCGATATGTTACAAAGCTTGCGCGAGCAGGGCTATGTGCGCGCTCAGATCGACGGCGTGCTGGTGCGACTAGACGAGGAGATCGAGCTAAGCAAGACGAAAAAGCACTCGATCAAGGTCATCATCGACCGCACGATCATCGACGAGGAAAATTCCATCCGTATCGCAAGCGACGTCGAAAAGGCGCTCAAGCTCAGCTTCGGCGAGCTTGAGGTGGAGATCGCAAACGCCGCCGAGCTTGGGCTCGCGCAGAGCCTGATCCACTACAGCGAGCATATGGCGTGCTTTGATTGTAAAATTTCATTCAAGCCGCTCGAGCCGCTCGCGTTTAGCTTCAACTCCCCAAAGGGCGCGTGCGAGAGCTGCGACGGGCTGGGGATAAAATTTAGCCTCGATCTGGGCAAGATCATCAACGAAAACGCCTCGATCGAGGGCGGCGCGATCAAGGTGATGTCGGGCTTTAACAAGAGCTATTATTATAAATTTCTGCTCGGGTTTTGCGAGGCAAACGGCATAAACGTTAAAATCCCGTATGCAAACTTAAGCGAGGAGCAAAAAAAGCTGATCCTCTACGGCAGCGTCAAAGAGATCGATTTTTACTGGAAAAAGCATAAGCTCGTGCGTAAATTTGAGGGCGCGATCAAATACGCCTACGATCTGCTCAAAAACGAAAGCGATCTGGACGAGTATATGAGCGAAAAAATTTGCCTCGACTGCGGCGGGCTGCGCCTGCGCCCCGAAAGCCTAGCCGTAAAGGTCGCGGGGAAAGGCATCGGCGACGTGATAAATATGAGTATCGCAGACTGCGTGGAATTTTTCAGCGACGAGAAGCGGTTTTCAAATTTAAGCGAAAAGGACGCGCAGATCGCGGCGCCGATCCTAAAAGAGATCAACGAGAGGCTGTTTTTCTTAAAGGACGTGGGGCTTGGATACCTCACGCTGGGGCGCGATGCGCGCACCATCAGCGGCGGCGAGGCGCAGCGTATCCGTATCGCAAGCCAGATCGGCTCTGGTCTTAGCGGCGTGATGTATGTACTCGACGAGCCTAGCATCGGGCTTCACGAGCGCGATACGCAAAAGCTCATCAAGACGCTACGAAGCTTACAGGAAAAGGGAAATTCCGTAATCGTCGTCGAGCACGATAAAAAGACGATCGAGGCGGCGGACTTCGTCGTGGATATCGGCCCTGGGGCGGGCAATCTAGGCGGCGAGGTCGTATTCGCAGGAGACGTCGCGCATCTGCTTAAAAGCAATACGCAAACCGCGCTGTATCTGAACAACCAAAAGGAGATAAACTACCAAAAGCACCGCAAGCAGGAGCTTTGGCTAAGTATCAAAAACGTAAATATCAATAACATCCACGGCCTTTGCGCAAAATTTCCGCTGCGAAATTTAGTCGGCATCACGGGCGTTAGCGGCAGCGGCAAGAGCTCCTTGGTGCTGCAAACCATACTGCCTACCGCGCTTGAGGAGCTAAATCGCGCCAAAAAGGTGCACGCGGTAAAGGGCACTAAAATTTCCGGGCTTGAGAGCCTGGATAAAGTGATCTATCTGGATCAAACCCCGATCGGACGCACCCCGCGCAGCAATCCCGCGACCTACACGGGGGTGATGGACGAGATCCGCGCGCTTTTTGCCGCGACGAAGGAAGCGCAGCTGCGCGGATACAAGATCGGCCGCTTCAGCTTCAACGTCAAGGGCGGGCGCTGCGAAAAATGCGCGGGCGAGGGCGAGATCACGATCGAGATGCACTTCCTGCCCGATATCAGCGTCGTTTGCGACGTTTGCCACGGCACGAGATACAACGCGCAGACGCTTGAAATTTTATACAAAAACAAAAGCATAGCCGACGTTTTGGCGATGAGTATCGACGAGGCGCTCGAGTTTTTCAAAGCCGTGCCTAAAATTTATCAAAAGCTAAAAACGCTCGCGGACGTCGGGCTCGGCTACGTTTCGCTAGGCCAGCCCGCCACGACGCTTAGCGGCGGCGAGGCACAGCGCGTCAAGCTCGCCAAGGAGCTAAGCCGCACCGATACGGGCAATACGCTATATATCCTAGACGAGCCTACGACTGGGCTTCATTTTGCAGACGTAGATCGCCTGGTGGCGGTGCTACATCATCTGGTCGATCTAGGGAATTCCGTCTTTGTGATCGAGCATAATCTGGACGTCATCAAAAACTGCGATTACATAATCGACATGGGGCCCGAAGGCGGTGCCGGCGGCGGAGAGATCGTCGCTTGTGGCACCCCAGAAAAGCTTGCGAAAGACTTCAAAAAAACGCTCAGCTACACGGGGGAATTTTTGGCACAGGAGCTAGCGGCGATGAAA
>NZ_CALHHT010000190.1 GCF_938031315.1 uncultured Campylobacter sp. | reverse complement strand
AACTGGCTGAAATTTTAAAATTAGTAAGCGAGCTAGGCCGCATAACCGGCGAGCTAGAAAGCAAAATTTAATCAGCCCGCGTAGTTTAAATTTAACGGGTCAAATTTGACCGCTCTATTACAGTCCCGCTTCGGCTCTTAGCCGCGCGGCATACATCTCACGCAGGCGCGGTACGTATTTGCCGACTGTGCCGCCGCCGATCGCCCTGCCGTCTGCTTTTACGATCGGCAGCACCATCAGCGTTGCCGCGCTGATGAAGGCCTCATCGGCTTCATAAACCTCGCTCATTCCAAACGCCCGCTGCTGCACGCTAAGCCCCGCCTGCTCGGCAAGGCCTAGGATCACCTTGCGGCGGATGCCCGGCAGTATGTCGTTTGAAAGCGGCCGCGTGATGAGGACGTCATCTTTGATGATAAACGCGCTGGAGCTCGAACACTCGGTAACGAGCCCGTCCTCGATCAAAAAGCACTCATAAGCGCCCGCCTTGTGGGCCTCGTGCTTTAAGATACACTGGGCTAAAAGCGAGATCGATTTTATATCGCGCCTATGCCAGCGGATCTCGGGCAGACTTACGATCTCGATCCCCTCTTTTGCGAGCGGATTATCAAAAATTTGCGTATGATAGACAAAGGCAAAGACGCTGGGCTCTATGCCGCGGACGTAATCAAAATCCCGCATCGCCGCGCCTCTTGTGATCTGAGTGTAGAAAGCGCCCTCGCTCACGCCGTTGCGAGAGATAAGCTCATATAAAATTTCCTCATATTTTTCGCGAGAATATGGAATTTTCAGCTCGATCTGCGCGGCGCTACGCTCAAAGCGCTCCCAAAAATCCGCTCTGTCGCAAATTTTAGAATTTACCACGGGTGCTACTTCATAGATGCCGTCTCCAAGCACGAAACCGCGATCAAAAGGGCTTATCGCAGCCTCTTTGGCTTTGCAAAATTTGCCGTTAATATAAACTATCTCGTCGCCGCTCATTCCGCTGATTTCAAACATAATCTCTCCTTGAAATTTCGCACTATTTTATCTTATAACAATTTAATTTAAGATATAATTCCGCAAAAATCGAAGGAAACCCGATGGATAAATCAAATTTTAAAGATAGGCTTTTAGAAATTATGTTTCATGTGTCGCATAAACCCGTGCTTTTCCGTGATTTGCTCGAAGCCAACGCCGAGTTTAACGACGGGATGCTCGTCGATCCTTCGAAGCTAAATTTTAAATTTAACTACGGCAAATCCTACGTGATCTTCGCTTGCTTCGCATTCGTCTGCGTTATGTTTTTGATAACGCTGACGCACGCGATGTTTGAAAAGATCGACTTTCACTTCTCCATTTTATTTACGATCATAGCGACGTCGGCGGTTTTTATCGGCTTTGATTGCTTTAAAGCGTGGGCTAGAAAAAAGCTAACCCACGAGCTCATCAAACGCGCTTGGGCGAACCATTTTCTCTACTTTCCTTACGAAAAATACAGCCGCATAGTCGAAAATATCTACAACGAAGCGCTCAAAAATGACGTGCCTAGACGCGAGCTAGAACAATACGTGCTAAGCAAAATCGTAGAAGTTGGCGAAAAATAGTTTTAAAATACCGCAAAATTCTATAACACAAAACAGCATTTCAACCCAAGCAAATTTTAAAATTTTATTGCGCCAAGAGCAGCTCGATCAATCGGCGGACGCAGTAAAAATAAGATAGATAAAATGCATTAGCGCGTGAGCGAGGCTAAATTTTTAAATCGCTGGCTAAATTTTAAAACGTGGCACCGCTTGCGGGCGCTCGATCTTGGCTTTAAAATAGTTAAATTTAGCGCTGGCACCCGCAAGACGTTTCGGCTACCTGATTTTTGCGGTGCCGAAGCAAAGCCCGTTTTCGTCGCACT
>NZ_CALHHT010000189.1 GCF_938031315.1 uncultured Campylobacter sp. | reverse complement strand
ACGATCGCCAAGCTAAAGTCCAAAAAGGACTAATCGCGCGCAGGCGCTGCAAAAGCGAGCTTTGCTAGGCGGCGGAGCGCAAAATTTGACGAACCGAACGGATCGCGTTAAACGCGCATCGGCAAGCTTTGCAGCTGTATTTGTGCACCGAAGTAGGGCACATACAAACGTGCTCGGTTTGAAGTGCCCAAACGAAACTAAGCCAGAACTCGCTAAGCAAATGCGCGCCAAAACAGTCACAAAGAAAGCGAGTGCTATCGTTTGAAAATCCACGGCCGTGGCTTGTAGTTACTAAACCTTGCGCTTGCCGTCGCCGTTTTTATTAAGCCTAGGCGGGCGAGCAACGCGTATTTAAAATTTAAGCCGAATTGCGCGCTAGGCTAAATTATACGCCAAAATTTCATTAAATTTAATGCCATGCGGTTCGGCGGATGCTTAAATTTAGCGATAAATTTATCTCACGCGCGGTGCAAATTCCGCACCGCCGCCGCGCTCGCAAAATGAATCGTCCAAGCAAACAAAACGCCATATAAAAGCGAAATTGCAAGAATTTAACCAAATTTTGCTAAAATCGCCGCAAAATTCCAAGGAGAAAAGATGAAAAAATTAGCTCTTTTAATATCCTTTGCTGCGATGATGATTTTTACCGGCTGCGCGAGCACCACGCAAGGCGGCGCCGTAGGCATCGACCGCTCGCAATTCATCACCGTAAGCGAAGCTGAAATGGATCAAGGTGCCGCGCTTGCCTACAGGCAGATTACCGCCCAAGCAAACGCCAAGCACGTCCTAAATACCGATAAAAAGCTAACTGATCGCGTTAGAGGCATCTCGAGGCGCCTAATCGCTCAAGTTGGCGCATTTCGCAAAGACGCACTGAAATGGAACTGGCAGGTAAATGTCATCAACGACCCTACGATCAATGCTTGGTGTATGCCTGGCGGCCGTATCGTCGTATATACTGGCATCATAGAAAAACTAAAGCTTACCGATGCCGAGCTGGCTGCTATTTTGGGGCACGAGATGTCGCACGCACTGCGCGAACACAGCCGCGAGCGAGCCTCGACTGAACAGATGAAAGATGTCGGTATCGCCGTAGCAAGCTCTGCAGCAGGGCTTGGAGATCTGGGCTCAGCGGCTTTGAACATGGCGGCGCAGTACACATTCACGCTGCCGTTTTCGCGCACGCATGAGACGGAGGCCGATCTGATGGGCGTCGAGCTGATGGCGCGCGCAGGATACGATCCAAGGGCGGCGATAAATGTCTGGGAGAAGATGAATAAGCTAAATGAGAGCCATCCGCTTAAATTTATGTCCACGCACCCTTCAAACGACGATCGCATCGCCGATCTAAAAGAGGTGATGCCGAAAGTCTTGCCGCTTTACGAGGCTGCCACAAGAAATAGATAGCCTTGCGATTTAAAATTTCGCAAGAGCTTGCGCGCTAAGGTTTTTTAAGTAGCGGGTTTTATCGTCGCATTTAAATTTCTTAATGGACTTGCGCGCGGCGCTAGGATTATCCGCCGCCGCGCATAAGCTCTATCGCGATAAAATCTCGCCGCGACAAAGGCCTGCCGCGGCGCAAAATCCTAAATCGCCGCAAAATTCCGCTAACACGCACGATAAATACAATCCGCGCTTAGACAAAATTTCATTTCAAAACGCAAGCACTAGGCGAAATTCTGCCGCATAAGAGACCGGAATGTCCGTAGCTATAGAATTTTACGGCACAAAATTTTACGATTTTAAGCGCGATGGAATTTAGAGTAAAATTTTGCCTCTTTGGGCGCAGATAGAATTTCATCGCGGCCGTATACAGATAAAATTTTACAGCCGCAGCCCGGTATAAAAATAAAATTTATTCGGCTGGGCGGTAGAATTTTTAGCGTCTTTGCGTAGTGGCAAGTCTCGCGCGGGCAGATGAAATTTTGCGCGATAAAAGATAGTCAAATTTCAATTCCGCAAAATTCTACGAGTCGGCGTGAGGAATTTTCCGCGCCTTTTGGATTTTAAAGCGTTTTTAGATATAATTGCAAAATATTTATTTTTAAATTTCAAAGGATAAGAAATTTGGACACGGACAGTTCGGTTTTAATGTTAGTTTTAGCTTTTGTATTCATCTTTATGAATGCTTTTTTCGTTCTTTCGGAATTCTCAATCGTAAAAATAAGAAAATCGCGCCTCGAAGAGCTTATCAAAGATAAAATTCCAAACGCAGGGCTCGCTTTTAAAATTTCAAACTCCCTAGACACCTACCTCAGCGCCACTCAGCTCGGTATCACGATAAGCTCGCTGGCTCTGGGCTGGATCGGTGAGCCTGCGGTAGCGAGGCTGATCGAGCTGCCGCTAAAGACCTTCGGCGTAGGCGGCGTAGCGATCCATACGATCGCCTTTATCGTCTCCTTTACGCTCGTTACGCTGTTTCACGTCGTACTCGGCGAGCTGGTGCCAAAATCCATCGCTATCGCCAAAACCGAAAAAGTAGTGCTTTTCATCGCTAAGCCGCTGCATCTGTTTTGGATCCTATTTTTCCCTATTATCAAGGCGTTTGACTTTATCGCCGCCGTTTCGCTTAAAATAATCGGCGTAAAACCCGCCAAAGAGAGCGAGCTTGCGCTTTCGGACGAAGAGATCAAAATCATCGCGAGCGAGAGCCTAAAAGGCGGCGTGCTTGATAGCCTAGAGACCGAGATCATCAAAAACGCCGTCGATTTCAGCGACACGGTCGCCAAAGAGATAATGACGCCGCGCCGCGATCTGATCTGCCTAAACAAGCAAGCAAGCTACGAGGAAAACTACAACACCGTCTTGCAGTCGAGATTTACGCGCTTTCCATATATCGACGGCAGCAAGGATAACGTCCTAGGTCTCATCCATATCCGCGATATCATCCAGCAAAAGGGCGAGCGAAGCTTCGATAAGATCGTGCGCAAACTCATCATCGTGCCCGAAAACAGCCCGATCTCTAAAATTTTACCGATGATGAATAAGCAGCGCATTTTTGCCGCGCTCGTCATCGACGAATACGGCGGCACGGCGGGATTTTTGACGATGGAAGATATAATAGAAGAAATTTTTGGCGACATCAACGACGAGCACGACGCGAATGCGCAAAATTTCAAACGTATCGACGAGAACACCTTTGAGTTTAGAGGCCGCTTCGAGATCGAAGGCGTCGAGGAGGTGATGGGCATCGACTTTGATGAGGAGACCGAACAGCTAACGATCGGCGGCTATGTCTTTAATCTCTTCGGCAGCCTACCTGAAATCGGCGATAAAATAAGCGATGAAAACTGCGACTATGAAGTGCTGCGAATGGACGGCACTAGGGTCTCGCTCGTAAAAGCGATCAAAAAAGCAGTCGCGCAGCCGCAAGAAAACGAAGAAGCGGAGAAAAATAACTAAGCCAAAGTGTGAGTTAATAAAATTCGCTCTGTGATGCTGCGTGCCGGAAATTTCAAGCGCGCTGCCGCTTGCGACGCTCCCAATCCCCATATAGGGCAAAAATTTATTCGCCGCTCCCACATAGATGCCCTAATAGCGGGCAGAGGAATGCCCGCCGCCTTTCAGAGCGCCATAAAGTGCTATTTATAAGTCCTCTGCATATTGCAAATGAAAAGCGAAATTCTACCGCGAAAATTCTGCCAGAGCAACGCTAAATAGAGAATTTCTTGATGAGCCTGTTTTCAAATTTTGCGAAATCGTAGATTTTAAAAATTTCAAAATTTTGCGGAATTTTAAAATTCTAATTGATCTAAATTTCTCGCCCAACTTAAATAGCAATCCCCGCTACAAACCCAGGCTAAGCAAATTTTAAAGCCAAAGCTTAAGCGCAAAATTTTCTAAAATTATAAAGATAAAATTTTGCCGCGTAGTATCGCAGAATTAACTCTATTGATTTTAATCATAAAATTTCACCAATCTTGCTTTAAAACTTCGCGATTTTAAATTCTAAAAATCCTCAGTAATCAAATCGGCACGCCTTAAAATTTTGCGGAATTTTAAAATTCTAATTGATCTAAATTTCTCC
>NZ_CALHHT010000188.1 GCF_938031315.1 uncultured Campylobacter sp. | reverse complement strand
GCCTGTGCCGCGCAAATTCGGATCGGGCTGCGGTCTGCTACGGCGGGGCGAAAGAGGAGTGAAAGATCGGTTGAAATTTATCGACCGTAAAGATCGTGCCGCAGTGGCATAAAATTTAAGCGAGCGCCCGTTCGCAAATTAGCCCTTGCCTAGCTTGATACGCGCCCTAAAATCGGGCATGATCTGCGCGATGAGCGCGTAAAAGTCCGCTCCGTGGTTTGCGTGGATGAGGTGCGCGAGCTCGTGCAACACGACGTATTCGACAAAGCGAGGATCCCGCTCTATCAGGCTTAGCGAGAAGTTGAGATAGCCCTTTGCGTGGTTGCAGCTGCCCCAGCGCGTCTGCATTTTGCGCACCCGCACCTGCGCGATCTTACGGCCTATCTGCGGCGAAAATTTCTCGATATAGCGCAGATAAAGCTCAAGCGCAAAAGCCTTTTTAAACGCCGCAAACTCGCCCTCGCTCTCGCAAAAGATCGTGCCCTCCGATACGAAAATTTTATCTTTAAATTTAGAGCTTTGGATAAAATTTTTGATCGTAAAATCGGGCTCGTCGCGCTCCGCCGCTTGCGCGCTTTGCGCTACATTTTGCGGCACGTTTTCGCTCGCGGATTTTGAAATTTTTTCGCTCATGAGCGGAATTTCCTCACTCGTATCAAAACTAAAATTTGAAATTTCTCCGCTCACAGCGGGTTTAAATTTTAAAATTTCTTCGCCCGCGACAGGTTTAAATTTTGAAATTTCATCCCCTGCGGCAGGGTCAAATTTTAAAATTCCGTCGCTTGCGGCGGAGTTAAATTTACCTGCATCTCTGCTTTGCGGAGCGCGCCCGCTTGAGTGAAATTTTAAAATTTCGCCGCGGGATTGCTCGAAAACATTTTGCGCCGCCGTATTTATAAACTCGCCGCTTTGTCGCATTGCGCTTTGCTGTGCGAGCCCTTGCGCCGCATCGTCCGGTAGGTTAAATTTTAAATTCTCGCCCGCCGCACCACTTTGCGAGGTGCGCCCACCCGAGTGAAATTTTAAAATTTCACCTCCCATATCGCCGCATGC
>NZ_CALHHT010000187.1 GCF_938031315.1 uncultured Campylobacter sp. | reverse complement strand
GATTGAGGATCATGCCATTCGCTCTTGAAATGCTTCTTTATTGCCTTAAAATATATTGAAATTTTTTCTACGCAAAATTCCTTATATTTATTCAAGGATGCATCATCCATTTTTTTTAGTGCCTCTTTATCGCCATCCCAGTGAAAGAATAGATTTTTTCTACCATCTTTGGGATCTAAAGTTATTAAATAACGCAACGCAAATTTGATTATTGATGCAATTTTAATTTTGTTTTCATCCAATAATGACATTTCAAATTTATTTAGAAAAATACTCTTTTTATTTAGGAGATCAATGATTGACCTAGATAAACCAAAATCTGAAATAGGATCTTTAACCATTTGAATATGTAATAATACATCTTGAGATACCGGTTTAGCATTGGAATTAATATCTAAAAATATTTCACTCTGTATCTTTATTTTTTTAGTATCCGACATACCTTTTGGAAAAATAAGACCCGTAACTAATAAGTGTAACTCTTTTCTTAACTGTGATATTTTAGGCTCATCACTATCTGTTTCTAAACCTTCATAATGAGCATAAATACGATGTTGTCCATCAATAATACATATACTATTCATACAATTTGGGATAAGCATAGTGCATACGTCATGCTTATTGATTTCATCAATATTAATAGGTATATTATCTTTTTTGAAAGAAATATCTTCAGGCAAAGCTACAATAATATTATTATAAAAAGCTTCTTTATTTGTTACTAAAAATTTTCTTATACTGTTAATTCTTTTATCCTGAATTAGACGTTGATAAAGCAAAGAAGAATCTTCCCAGTTATCTTTTCTTAAGACATAAGAGTTTTTTATTAATGTTTCTGCAGATATCATGAAAGACACTATTCTTACATTATCTTTAATGCCAGTAAAAGATTTAGGAGTAATTATCGTAGTTTTTATCTCTTTCGGACTGCTTTCTGCAGTAATAATACCTATATCATCATCATTTAGCCCCAAGAACCTAAAAATTTCATACCTGGCCGACTTTTTTATACATTTTGACATTTTAGATAAATACATTAAAGCATTATGGTCAACGAATTTTATCAATGGGTATAATTTATAATCATCATCGCTAAAATCAAGTTTTTCTTGGGAAAAATATAAAAACTTGATTTTATATCTATCTAATGAATATTGTTTAATAAATGAATCTTGAAAATTATCATATAACCATTGGTAAAAGTTTGTTAAATTTTTATTTATTTCTACAAATCGTTCATGCTTTTTTCTAACATGATCTTTAATATTGTCTGTTTTTGTTACAGTATCCTCACAAATCAAAATTATATTCTCATAAATAAATATAAAATCTAATTCTACGGTTCTATGCCCTATTTTAAAGTGTTTATTTTGAGTGTTTAAATATTTAAAACCCGCCATAATAAAAGTATTCTTTATACCATTTCTAAAATTTCTAGATAATCTTGCCTTTTTTATTTCTTCCGGAGATTTTTTTGATTTTCTAATACTTTTAGACATTTATGCTTGTCCTTCTCTAATTTTACGGAATTCTTCTGGCAACATCGCAACCGAACTATTTAAGTCAGGCTCCATAACCGGTACATCCTTTCTGACTTTTATAACCCCATCAATAGCTTCCTGAATACGCGTTTTGGCAATATTAAAGTATTCTTTTTGTATCTCTGCCCCCACAAAGCACCTCTGCTCTAGTATGGATGCTACACCTGATGTTCCAGAACCCATAAACGGATCCAAAACTATTCCATTGATGGGTGTCAATGCTTTAATTAACCTTTGTGGAATAGCAATTGGGAATTGGCATGGATGCTTTGTTTTTTCTATATGGTTGGCCTTAACATTTGGTATATCCCACACATCCGATGGGTTCTTACCCAAAGGGTTACCGCTAAATTCCCCTTTATTCTCTCCTTTATATGAACGTTTGCCTGGGTATTTTTGTGGTATACGTATATTGTCTAAATTAAAATTATATTCTTTGCCTTTTGTAAACCATAGTATTGTTTCATGTCTTCCACTAAAACGTTTAGAGCTATTCAATCCATGTCCAAAAGTCCAAATAATTCTATTTCTTAAAACAAGCGGGTATTTATATTCTAAACTATTTTCATAAAAGACCTGATACACATAGTAGTCTAAAGGAAATATCTCTGCCTTATTAACATGATATCCTACCTGCCAGCATAAACTGCCACCAACTTTTAAAATCCTATAAATATCATTGAATATTTTTGATTGTTGTTCTTTGAAACTCATAATATCATCATGAATATTTTCATACTCTTTACCCATACAATATGGTGGTGATGTAACAATTAAATCGCAAAAATTGTCTGGAATTGTCTTTAACAATTCCAGACAATCTCCATTAAAAACAGTTACTTTATTGTCTATTGCAAATTTTTCGTTTATTTCCATTTTGTACACCTATATAAATTCTTACTCCCACTCTATCGTTGCGGGCGGTTTGCTAGAGATGTCGTAAACTACGCGGTTGATGCCGTCCACTTCGTTTATGATACGACGAGAGACGTTTTCTAGCAGATCGTACGGCAGGCGCGAGAAGCTAGCCGTCATACCGTCGCTAGCGTCCACTACGCGTATGCACACGGCGTTTTCGTAGGTGCGGTTATCGCCCATGACGCCGACGGAGTGCACGTTTAGCAGTACGCAAAAGGCTTGCCACGTTTTGTTATACCAGCCGCTTGATTTTAGCTCGTCGCGTAGGATCACGTCGGCTTTGCGCAGCAGCTCGAGGCTCGGCGTATTTACCTCGCCCATTATGCGGATCGCAAGACCCGGGCCAGGGAATGGATGGCGGAAAACGACTTCGCGCGAAAGACCGAGCTCAAGCCCCAGCTGGCGCACCTCGTCTTTAAAAATTTCGCGCAGAGGCTCGATCAGTTCAAATTTCATATCTTTTGGCAGACCGCCTACGTTGTGATGGCTTTTGATCGTTTTGCTTGAGCCTGCGACGGAGCTTTCGATGATGTCGGTGTAGAGCGTACCTTGAGCTAGAAATTTTACGTTTTTGTATTTTGCCGCCTCTTTGCTGAAAACCTCGATGAAGGTCGCGCCGATGATTTTGCGTTTTTGCTCGGGATCGATTACCCCTTTCAGCCTGCTCAAAAACAGCTCGCTAGCATCTACTACGTCTAGGCTCACGCCCAGTTTGAGTCTAAACATCTCCTCTACCGCCTTGCGCTCGCCCGTGCGGAGCAGGCCGTTATCGACGAAAACCGCTATCAGGCTCTGCGGCACCGCATGCGCCAAAAGCGCCGCTACGACCGAGCTATCCACGCCGCCGCTTACCGCGCAAAGCACCTTGGCGCTACCTACACGCTCTTTTATTTTGATCATCTGCTCTTTGGCAAAGCTACCCATATTCCAGGTGCTGGTTAGCCCGCAGATCTCTTTGGCGAAATTTTTTAAAATTCTATCGCCGAACTCGCTGTGGCAAACCTCCGGGTGAAACTGCAGCGCGTAAATTTTACGGATCTCGTCGCCAAATACGCACCACTCACTCTCATCCGAGCTTGCCATCACCTCAAAGCCCTCCGGCAGGCTCTCGACCTTGTCCGAATGGCTCATCCAGACGATAGAGTTGTCCTTAACGCCGTCAAAAAGCCTGGTTGCGCGAAGCAGCTTTAAAGAAGCTTTGCCATACTCTTTTTTACCCGCAGGCACGACGCTAGCGCCAAATTTATGCGCGATGAGCTGCATACCGTAGCAGATACCTAAAATTGGAATTCCAAGCTCAAAAATTTTATCGTCGCAAAAATACGCATCTTTGGCGTAAACGCTAGCGGGTCCGCCGCTTAAAATAAGGCCTTTAGGATTTTTTGCTTTTATCTTATCGATCGGTGCGTCGTATGCGATCAGCTCGGTGTAAACGCCTTGTTCGCGCAAGCGCCTAGCGATCAGCTGGGTGTATTGGGAGCCGAAGTCCAGCACTAAAATATCTGCCGTTTGCATGAAATTCCTTTGTAAAAATTTTTAAAAGTATAACAAAGCAAAGCTAAAAGTAGGCTATTTATCGCGTAAAATTCTAACGCTTCCTTTATCGCCGCTCGTGCTATTAGCGTCCCTGTTTTGGGCGGTAGCGCTAGGGCTCTGCTCGCCTTCCGAATAAAACGGCGGCGCTTTGTATCCGCAGCCGCTAAGCAAAACTAAGATAAAAAATGCTAAAATCCGCTTATGGAAAATGCAAGAGAAATAATAGCTCATATCAGAAAAGATCCTTTATATGCCAAGATGCGAGAAAGAGGCGAGTTTCTGGCGATTTTGCCGCTTAGTTGGCAAAGGCTGATCGCTTTCATCTACGTCAAAGATGGCATTTTGATGATAGCCGCGAAACACCCGGCTGGGCTTTGCGAACTAAAACGCGATAGTAATATAAATTTAATAAAAGACGTATTAAAGCGCTTCGTAGCCGCTAGAGAGACGGCGGAGCTTTGCGGCGTGCGAGAGATAAAATTTTTCGTAGCAGATAGAGTGATGAGTAGAAGAAGGGCGCAAATTTATAAAGTTCATTTACGCCGAAGCAGTAAAATTTTATCTTCAGAGCGCGCAAAAGGGGAGTTTGAAAACAAAATCCAAGATCCGCAAATTTATAAAATTTTTGAAGAGATAAGAGGGCTGATCCTTGCTAATAGAGGAGATTAAGAGCCTGCCTGCCGCACCGGGCGTGTATCAATACTTCGACGCCGCGGGCAAGCTGCTATACGTCGGCAAGGCAAAAATTTTAAAAAATCGCGTCAAAAGCTACTTTTCTTTCACGCCCGCTCTCGCGCCGAGCCCTCGCCTAAGCGCGCGCATCGCCAAGATGATAAGCGAGGCGGCGCATTTAGAATACATCGTAACGCCCAGCGAGAGCGACGCGCTGATACTAGAAAATTCCTTCATCAAGCAGCTTAAGCCCAAATACAACATCCTGCTTCGCGACGATAAGACCTATCCATATATCTACGTAAATTTAGACGACGATTTCCCGCGCTTTGAGATCACGCGAAAGATCGTAAAGGGCAGAAACATCAGATACTTCGGCCCCTATTTTCACGGCGCGAAGGAAATTTTACAGACGCTTTACATGCAGTTTCCGCTCGTGCAGAAGAAAAATTGCGTCAAGGGTAAAAAGGCCTGTTTGTTCCATCAGATCGGGCGCTGCGCCGCTCCGTGCGAGGATAAAATTTCAAAGCAAGATTACGCCCGTATCGTGCAGAGCGCGCTTGCGGCTTTGAAAAATCCGCAAAAGATGGTGCCGCAGCTTCAGGATCGGATGGCGCGGCTTGCACAGAGCGAAAATTTCGAGGAAGCCGCGCAGATCCGCGATAAGATCGAAATTTTAAAGCAGATGAACGTAAAGGTCGAGGTCGATCTGGCAAAGCTCGATGATTTCGAGGTCTTTGCGATTGCCGCACGCGACGGGCTCGTCTGCGCCGTGCATTTTAGCATACGCGAGGGTAAAATTTCAGCCTCAAGCTCGCATATAATCAACTGCAAAGCCCCAAGCGCCGATGATATCGCAAACGCCTACAAGCAGATGATCTTAAGCGCCTTTCCTGCCGCAGCTCCCGTGGCGTGCGCTAAAATTTACGTCTGCGACGAGTTTGACGATGCGGATCTGGTGTGCGAAATTTTATCCAAGCGGCACGAAAGAGCGTTTAAAATTTATGCGCCGAAAATCGGCGAGAAGCGTAAAATTTGCGAGATCGCATACCAAAACTGCGAGATCAATATCAAAAAACATCTAAAAACGCACGATTACGCGTTTTTGCAGGAGCTGAAGGATTATTTTGATCTTACGAATTTGCCCGTAAATATCGAAGTTTTCGACAATTCGCATATGTTCGGCGCCGCGGCCGTGGGGGCTATGATAAGCTTTCAAGACGGCGAGTTTAACAAGCAAAACTACCGCCACAAGCACCTTAGCTCAAATAACGACTACGATCAGATGCGCGAGTATCTAACTAGCCGCGCGCTTAAATTTGACGAGCTTGCAGCGCCCGATCTGTGGCTCATCGACGGCGGAACGGCTCTGCTAAACTTGGCGGAGGAAATAATCTGCAGCGTCGGAGCAAACGTCGATATAATCGCTATCTCTAAAGAAAAGATCGACGCTAAAGCCCACCGCGCAAAGGGAGCTGCGAAAGATAAAATTTGCACGAAAGGCGGGATTTTTTCGCTGCCTACGGACGATAAAAAGTTGCAGTTTTTTCAGCGCCTGCGCGATGAGGCGCACCGCTTTGCGATCTCGTTTCACCAAAAGAGCAAACGCAAACTCGATCTGCAAAGCTCAAAACTGCTAAGCTTGGGCGTTAGCAAGGGAAGCCTGAAGAAGCTTTTGGACTTTTACGGCGATTTTGAGAGCATTTATGCGGCGAGCTTCGATGAGATCAGATCGCTTACGAATATCCAAACCGCCGAAAAAATTTTAAACAATCATTAACAAAAACCTAACGCAAAAAGCTATATTTAAAGATTTGTTTAGTAAAATCACCCATTAACTTTGCAGGACGGCTAAATCGTCTCCGCCTAGCGTGACGGAAGCGACTTCGTTTCTCCGGTTGAATAAAATTTAACGTCGCGTAAGCTGCGCTTTGAAGGATTTTGTATGAATTTAAATACTACAAGTGCTTTGAGACTTGTTAGCGGTATCCCGTTACTTTTGATTTTCGCGTTTGCATCATATTTCTTGTTTATCTCTTTGCAGGATTACGCCAGAGTGGGAATTTTGCAGCAGCAAATTGCTAAAAATAGTAATCTCGCGGCGTTAGTAGAGCAGGTAGATAAAGAGCGCGGTATCACTTCGGCGTTTTTGGGTAGCGAGGGAAACCCCGGTATGGGAACCCTTCTATCGGGTCAACGCAAAAAAACCGACGATGCGCTTGCAAAGTATAAAGAAAGCAAAAATATCAGTGAAAACGTCGTAAAAAAGACTATTTTTGATATTTTCGCTTACGGCACCGGTAATGACGAGCTTTTGGCTGCCGAGACCGATATAGACGGTTTATTAGACAAACTTCCGCAGGTAAGAAGGGATGTCGATGCTCAAAGCAAAAGCTTCGGTGAGCTTTTCAGTTCATATTTTCAAAAATTCGACGATGATGTAAAAACAATCCAACGAGTGCTAAGAGAGGGTCTTGTAAGCTCAAATATCACCGTTTGGACGGTTTCGTTGCTTAATACTTATGAGGCGATGGATGCCACTGCATCAGAGCGCGACTATATTATCGAATACATTATCGGCAGCAAGGCGATGAATCAGGCGCAGCTAAGGACTTGGGCTAGCTTCAACCTATCTAGTTCGCTTCCTAATTATTACTTCTTGCCGGAATCTGATGCTAGAGCCGCGATTTTAAAAATTCTAGACGGAGAGGAATTTCAAAACGCATTAAGAGAGACTGCTAAAATTTCAGCCACATTGCAGCAAGAAGCGGATGAGGGACACTATAGCGTACCTTTTCAAGAGTGGTTTGCCTCTACTACACTTAAATATAAAAAGCTAAGCGAAATTTCTGAAAAGATCAATGCTGAGCTTGCGGCGCATGCCGACACCTACCTAGCGCAAAGGCTAAGAAACCTATTTATCGCTCTTGGTATATGGGTTTTAGCGGCTATTTTGGTCGTTTTTGCCTTGGGTATTACAAGACGTTTAAGACAGAACGTTACCGACCTCGGCAACGTGCTTAGCCGAATCGGCGATTTGACGAATCAGCACGAGCATATCGACGTTAGGACTAGTGAGGGTGTTAACAAAGCGTATTCGCTTATTGAGGACGCGCTCGATCTGATTGCATATCAAAAGGGCGCTGCGGAGGATGCCAACAAGGCAAAATCGATCTTTTTGGCCAATATGTCGCACGAGATCAGAACGCCGCTTAACGGCATCATCGGCTTTACGGAGCTTCTTAAAAATACCGATCTGGATGAAGAGAAGCGCGATTACGTTGATACCATCGAAAAATCGTCCGAAAACCTTCTAACGATCATTAATAACATTTTGGATGTCTCTAAGATCGAGAGCAATAAGGTCGAGCTTGAGGATATCTTATTTAATCCTATCCAAGATTTCGAAAGCGCGGTTGAAATTTACGTCGCCAAGGCTGCCGAAAAGAATATCGACATCTTGCTTTACATCGATCCTACACTCGTGCACCACCTATACGGAGACATCACGAAGATCAAAGAGGTTCTTATCAACCTCATGTCAAATGCTGTCAAATTTACGCCTGAGCACGGCACTATCGTGGTTGAAATTTTAAGAGAGCCTAGCAAAGCTCCAGGAGAGGCGATCGTAACGTTTAGCGTAGAAGATACCGGCATTGGAATTTCTGAAGATAAACTTGCAAATGTATTCAACGCCTTCTCTCAGGCCGACTCTACGATCACACGCAAATACGGCGGAACAGGTCTTGGACTTACGATTTCGTCTAAATACGTAGCGATGATGGGCGGCAAGCTTCAGGTCAAATCTACCGTAGGAAAGGGTACTAGATTTTATTTCACCCTTGCTTTTAAAGAGACACAAAAAACTGATGCAGACGCAGTATTTGAAAGTATCAAAGGGCTAAATTTTGCGCTTTTAGCTGATAGCGCCGATACGATGTATAATGATATCGTTAAAAATTATATCAGCAAGCTAGGCGGTAAAATTTCGATATTTAATACGAACGCGCAGTTCCGCTCAGCGCAAAATAATAACAAATATGATGCTCTTATCACTAGATTTAAGAATTACGGCGAGGTTAGCGATATATTGAGTATGCCTACGATCTTGACTCTTAAGCCAAAAGAGCTTCAAAGTATTAGTATTTCAAATTCTAAAATTTTTACCCTCACAGAGCCTTTTAATTTAACTAAATTCGTTAAGACGCTAGATAAAATTTCAAAATCCGGAATTGCTCTAAGTAGATCGGATTTTGCTCCACAGACGCATGAGATTAAGCTGGATGCCGAGGTAGAAAAGCCTATCGTCGCTGATGAAATGATTATGGAAGAGCCGGTAGTAAAAGAAAGGCCTATCATCAACAAGCTCGATGAATTACGACATGCTACTACTTCGTCGGCAGACGAGCTACGCGCTATCTTGCAAAGCAGAAGGCGTACACACGATGCCGAGG
>NZ_CALHHT010000186.1 GCF_938031315.1 uncultured Campylobacter sp. | reverse complement strand
TTTGCGGTGATCAGTTTTATTTCTTTATCGGGCGTTACAACAAAAAATACATTAGCGAAAAGCTAAGCAAGCAGCGCCGTAAATTTGCGATCGCGCACCTGCTTTTGCAGCGTTACGGCTGGCCGATAATCTTCCTACAGCGCTATATGTACGGCTTTAGGATGATCATCCCGATGAGTATCGGCATCACGCGCTACAGCTCGAAAAAATTTGCGATCATAAATCTTGTTAGTGCCTGGTGCTGGGCTGCGGCGACGATGGTTTTGGCGTGGTATTTCGGCGAGGAGATCTGGCAGGGCATCAGACTTGCGGAGAAGCATTGGTATTTCGCTATCCCGCTGATCGCAGGATTTTTGTATCTGCTGTATTTTGCGTTTAAAAAGATGGAAACTCATTTTATGAATTTACGAAAGGAAAGAGATGAAAATAGAAATAGTTGATAAAAAGATAGATGAAATCTCAGCCGATTTTGAGGTGATTTTGGTCGTGGATAAAAATTTAAACCACGAATTTATCAAAGACGCGGATAAGCTTACGCTTTTTAATTACAAAGGCGAGGGCAATTTGCTCCTTGCCGAGAGCGGGCGGCTGTATGTGGGAATCAAGGAGCTTAGCTTCGATAAGCTGCGAGCGGCGCTTGCGAGCGCATACAACGCGCTTAAGGGCTACGCGATCAAAAATTTCAAAATCGCCTTTTACAAATGCGGCTGCGACCGCAGAAGTACGATGGCGATGGTCGAGGGCGTGCTTTTGGGCGGCTATGAGTTTAACAAATACAAAAGCGACAAGAAAAGCTCCAGCTTGAATGAAATTTTAATCTCGACGCAGGAGTACGGCGGCAGTAGCCCCGACGTGCAAAAGATGAACTACGGCGTGCAGCAGGGCACCGTGATGGCAAACGCCGCAAATTTTGCGCGCGACGGCGTCAATGAGATCCCCGAAATTTACACGCCCGAAAAGATGGCGAGCGAGGCTGAAATTTTAGCCTCGAACTACGACGACGTGAGCGTTAAAATTTACGATGAGGACTTTTTGCGCGAGCAGAATATGAATGCGTTCTTGGCGGTCAATCGCTCCAGCGCTCATCCACCGCGCCTCATCCATCTGATCTATAAACCGCAGCGCTGCCTAAAGCGCGTCGTTTTCGTGGGCAAAGGGCTTACTTACGACAGCGGTGGGCTAAGTCTGAAGCCGAGCGATTATATGCTTACGATGAAAAGCGACAAAAGCGGCGCGCTAGCTGCGATGGGCATCATCAAGGGCGCTGCCGAGCTCGAGCTGCCGTTTGAGATACATGCGGTCATCGGCGCTACCGAAAATATGATCGGCGGCGATTCATATAAACCCGACGACGTGTTACTTAGCCGCAGCGGCGTGAGCATCGAGGTGCGAAACACCGACGCAGAGGGCAGGCTCGTGCTAGCCGACTGCTTAAGCTACGCGCAGGATCTTGAGCCAGGTCTGCTAATCGATATGGCGACGCTTACCGGCGCTTGCGTCGTGGGGCTCGGCGAATACACGAGCGGCATCATGGGAAACAGCGAGGAGCTAAAGCGTAAATTTAAAGATCTTAGCGATTGTAGCGGCGAGCTATTTAGCATTTTGGAATTTAACGATTACCTGCGCGAGCTAATCAAAAGCAGTATCGCGGACGTCTCCAACTGCGCTTCCAGCAGGTATGGCGGCGCGATAACCGCGGGGCTGTTTTTGGATAAATTTATTAAAGACGAGTATAAAGACAAGTGGCTGCACCTTGATATCGCGGGCCCTGCGTATCTGGAAAAGGCGTGGGGCTATTACGCCGCGGGCGCGACGGGCGCGGGCGTGAGAGCAAACTTATATTTCTTGCAGGCTCTAGCCAAAGAGTTGAAGGACGCGTAGATGGGGCTTTCAGTAGGGATCGTAGGGCTTCCGAACGTCGGTAAATCCACCACATTTAACGCTCTTAGCGGCGCGCAAAACGCACAGGCGCAGAACTATCCATTCTGCACGATCGAGCCCAACAAAGCGGTCGTGCCCGTGCCCGATGCCAGGCTCAGCAAACTTGCGCAAATCGTCGCATCGTGCATTCGACCATCGAGTTCGTCGATATCGCGGGCCTCGTGCGCGGAGCAAGCAAAGGCGAGGGGCTGGGGAATAAATTTCTTTCAAATATCCGCGAGTGCGAGATCATCCTTCATATTGTGCGCTGCTTCGAAAGCGGCGACATAACCCACGTCGAAGGCTGCGTCGATCCTATCCGCGACATCGAGATCATCGAAACCGAGCTGATTTTAGCGGACATAGAGCAGCTTGGTCGCAAGATCGAGCGCCTCGGCAAGGAGGCCAAAGCAAATCAAAAGGGCGCTAAAGAGGCGCTAGCCGTGGCAAACGAGCTTTTAGCGCATCTAAACGACGGCAAGCCCGCTTCAAATTTCGCGCTCAAAGAGGACGAAAGCTACATCGCTTTAAATCGCGAGCTGCGCCTGCTTAGCGCCAAGGATGTAATCTACGGCGCCAATGTGGACGAAGACGGCATCGCGCAGGATAACGAATATGTCGCGCGCGTAAGAGAATACGCAAACGCCCGCGGCGCCGAGGTGATCAAGCTCTGCGCCAAGATCGAAGAGGAGCTCATAGGGCTAAGCGACGAGGAGACGCACGAGATGCTGCAAAGCCTAGGCGCGCAGCAAAGCGGGCTGGAGCTCATCATCAAGCGCTCCTTTGCGAAACTCAGCCTCATCAGCTACTTTACCGCAGGCGAGATGGAGGTGCGCGCGTGGACGATCACGAAGGGCTGGAAGGCTCCGAAGGCTGCGAGCGTGATCCACAACGACTTTGAGCGCGGGTTCATCAGAGCCGAGGTGATCGGATTTGATGATTTTATCGCGTGCGGCGGCGAGAGCAGGGCGAAAGAAGCGGGCAAAATGCGCCTTGAGGGCAAGGACTACGTCGTGCAAGACGGCGATGTGATGCACTTTAGATTTAACGTTTAAATTCGTTTTAGGTGCGTTGAAATTCGGACTGCGCTAGCTTTAAATTTTGTAAATTTTAGCTCAAACGCGAATTTAATAAATTTTAATTTTTGGAGCAGCGGCTTTCGGCTGAAATTTGTATCGCTAGAACAAAACGAAACTTGTGCGCTAAAACATCGTTAAATTTCATGGCGAAATTTAGTCGGCTTGGTTTGCGTTAAAATTTCACGCGAACAAAGTCGTCTCGCGCAGATTTGCGCTTAAATTCGCCTAGCAAAATACGTCTAAAAAATACTTATGAAATAATGCGCCAAAATTTATACACGGCAAAAACTGCGCGTAAATTTAAAGGGCAAAATTTTACTAAGATCTCAAAGCTGTATCTGCGCGCGATAGCATTTGAGTTCTATATTTAAATTTTCGGCTTGTAATTTGATATCCGGCGATTTTTAAATTTTATGATCTTAAATTTAAACATGTTTGTTTAGTATGCGGTGCGAACTGCTCTCGTAAAGCTAACCGTATTAAATTTGCCGCCGATAGGCGCGGCGTAATTTAGCGAAAATTTCAAAATCAAGCTCGCGATTAGTCCATCTTGCCGCACGAAATTAGGAGTCGCGGAATTTTGTCGCGTAGAATTCCGTCGCGCTGCAGAGCCTTGCGGGAAAGATGAGCGGGTTTTTCTAGTGCCGAGCAAACAGCGCCTAGCAAGCGGCGCTAAATTTAACTTAATTTTGGAGGATTATGCGAAATAAGCAGCCCTATATCGAAGGCAGGATAGAAAACTTGCACGTCCGCGTCCTTAGGCAGGAGATCGAGACGCTCGTGCTTTTTGAGATCGACGGCGTTCGCTTTCGTATGCGTTGCAGGTCGTTCTCGTTTAAGCAGGGCGATTTGGTGCGCGTAAAATACTGCAACCAAGGATATCTAGGCAGCCTCGTCGCCTTGGAAGTCGAGCGCCGCAGAACGCCTTTGGAATATGCCCGCGATTTTGCGTTGAGCGCGCTGGATGCCGTAAAACGCACGCTATCTTTAGCTTGGGACATTTTGATTACGTTCGGCCTGATCTTTTTCGTCACGACGGTATTTTACGCGATCTATTTTGCGTTCGCAAAAGACGCATTCCCAAACCTAGGCGATTTTTTCTACACTTGCGCGGGGCTTGCGTTTGTTGCGATGATAATTCTGGCATACGTTTATGCGATCGTCCGCGCTATTGAAAGGCGCGCACCTCGTTTGACACGGATATTTTTGACGTGCACCTACTTTGCTATATTCCTTATGCTTTTTATTGCCGTTTTTATCATCGCGCTTGCGGTATTGCTTTATATTTGCGATATTTTGGGCTTTGGGGATTATTTCTTTTCTTGTTTAGTGCTCGCATTCGTGTGTTCGTATCTGGTTTGCTCTACTTGTATGCAAAAACTCTCATCGTGGCGCAAGCGTCGTAAGAAATAGCGCTACCCCGCCGCATAAATACATAGCGCGGAATTTCATAATTACGTCGCTTCAAATTTTACATAGCAGAATTTCGCGCCGTGCTATAAATTTTATGCGCCGCGAAATTGCAAAATTCCATTTTATAAAAATACGGCGAGCGGCAAAATCCCACCACATAAATAAACCATATCACTACGTTGCGGGCATTGATAATCTACTCGTTTATTCCGCCAAATTAGCCCATACCGCCGCAAATTTTATGTTTTAAAATTTACGCCGAATCTTTCGCGGCTAAAAAATGCCACGCAGAGCCGCTGTGCCCTCTACATGTCTGTATGGCAAGAAATAATGCACGAAGTTTGTGCAAGCGCCCCCAGACACGCATATTTCGACGCTCAGTCTGTGTTTGACATGCGTAGAATCGAGATCAGGTATCTCTAATCCACCGCTTTTGTAACCGCTATGATACTGATGATCGCTCACTGGAATTGGATGGATCCTGCTATTGGAACTCTCCAACCCGTGCTCAATAGCTATTGGCTGATGCTACACGTTGCCGTGATTGTAGGTAGTTATGGACCTTTTGCCTTAGGAATGCTCTTAGGTGTAATCAACCTCCTACTGATGATAGTTACTACTCAAAAGAATGCTTATAAAATCAATCTTATACAACAAGAACTCACTATCGTAAACGAATTAGCTCTTACAGTGGGGCTCGTAATGCTCACCATAGGCAACTTTTTGGGTGGTATGTGGGCAAACGAAAGCTGGGGACGTTATTGGGGATGGGATCCCAAGGAAACTTGGGCATTGATTAGCATTATGATTTACGCCTTGGTGATACACCTGCGCTTGATACCCCATTGGCGTGGACGATGGGCGTTCAACTTTATGAGCATTGTTGCCTTTAGCAGTATCCTAATGACTTATTTTGGTGTGAATTTCTACCTTACAGGTATGCACAGCTATGCCACAGGCGATAAAATTATCACCCCTGCTTTTGTGTATTATGCTGTGGGTATAGTGCTGTTGTTAGG
>NZ_CALHHT010000185.1 GCF_938031315.1 uncultured Campylobacter sp. | reverse complement strand
CGGGGATCTTTCCGTGGTTTAGCGAGGATGAGCCCATTTTATGGTGGTCGCCTGATCCACGCGCGGTGCTCGATCCGCGCGAAGTGCGCGTGCAAAAATCGATAAAGCCCTATCTGAAGCGATATGAGATAAAATTTGACGCTGATTTTAGAGGTTTTATAAATTTATGCAAAAGCGTGCGCGAGCGTGAAAAGCAGGGCACTTGGATCAGCGAGCAGATCGCGGAGGCGTATTCGCGCCTGGCGGATGCGGACATCGCTCACAGCGTCGAGGCGTACGAGGACGGCGAGCTCGTAGGCGGGCTATACGGGCTAATTTTCGGGCGGGTGTTTTGCGGCGAGAGTATGCTAAGCCTAAAGAGCAACGCTTCGAAAGTGGCGCTGATTAGGCTTTGCGAGGTGCTTGCTAAGTTTAATTTCCTGATCGATTGTCAGATTATGAACGAGCATCTGAAATTTATGGGCGCAAAGGAGATGGCGCGCGAGGAATTCCTTGCTTTATTCGCCGATCTTAGCGCGCAAGATAGCGGCTTTGAGCGCTTTGCGGATCTTAAAATTCCGCACGGCGTTTAGCCTTGAGCCAGGCATTGAAACGAAATCGCGCGGGAAGCATGCGCACTAAATTTAAAATTTTAAAGAAACGGTAGATGGTAGTAAGAGATAAAAGCTCCTCGGTCGGTATGATCATCGTGATGTTTATATTCGTGCCGGCGGCGCTTTTCATATTTTTGGCGATTTTATATTTTTGGGGCAGCACCGATCGCAAGCTGCCGCGCTTGGACGTCAATGAAACCAACAGCGCGATCCGCGGCGCGGTGATCGCAAAGGACAACTACGTCGCGGCAAATTCCGTCAAGCTCTATAAAGTTAGCGTCGATGCGCGCAGCATCGATAAAAACAAGCTTGATCTTTTCGTGCGGCTATACTGCATCTACACGGGCGATAGTGAAAAGCGCGTCAAAAGCGCGATCGAGGGCTCTGGCGGCACGACCGTGCTGTCGTATAAGATCGACGCCAAAACCGCCGTGCATCTAAAAGAGCTTGCATATAAGCTAAATTTAAAAAAGGTCTTCGTCAGCTTCATGGGCGCAAACGGCAGGCTAAATCCGCCTATCCGCATGAGCGTGAGCGAAAGCGGCGAGAAGCGCAGCTACAATGTCGGCGATTCGCTCACTCCGTTAATTGGCTATATCAATAAAAAAGAGGTTGATGGTATCACCAAGGTTAGCGGAATTAAGGGGATCGAGAAGTACTATGAGTATTATCTAGCGCCGGTTAGAGATGAGTTTATCGTGGGTCCGCGCGATATCGGCGGCAACATCATCCTAGAGCGTAGCAGCAAAAAAACGGGCAGAATAGACGGCTACAACGTCCGTCTAAGCGTGCCACTAACGCTGCAAAGAAAGATAGAGCGCCTAAGCGATGAAGGCGCTGATAATTACGATGCGCGAGAAATCGTGGTAGGCATTATGAACTCCAAAACGGGCAAAATTTTATCCCTTGCGACCAACGCTCGCTATGATCCCTCAAACATCACAAAAAACGATCTTAAGAATTTAAATTTTACCGCGAGCGAATACGCCTACGAAGTGGGCTCGATTATGAAGCCGATAATTTTCGCAATTGCCTACGACGCCAAAGCCGTCAAACCGGGCGAGATCATCAATACCTATAACGGCAGCTATAAGCTTGGTACTCGCACGATCCGCGACACGCACCCGGCTAAGCAGATGAGCGGCGAGGAGATCATCGTCCACAGCTCAAATATTGGAATGATTAAAATTTCAGAGCGGCTGGAGGGGCAGGCTATTTATGATGGGCTTATGAACTTTGGTATGTCGCAAAAAACGGGCATTGATCTGCCGTATGAGCAAAGTGGAAATATCCCAAGCATCAAAAGCCTGAATAATAAAATTTACAAAGCCACGATCAGCTACGGCTACGGCGCGCAGATGACCTTCCTTCAAATGCTTAATGCCTATACCGTCTTTAACAACGGCGGCGTCATGATTAGCCCGCGCCTAGTCGAAAATCTAGAAAATAACGGCAAAACTTACACCGTTAACGAAAGCGAAACCCGCCAGGTAATCTCTAAACCTACCGCTGACGTGATTAAAGGAATTTTAATCAAAACGGTTGAGAGCGGCACGGGGCGCAAGGGTCGAGTAGCGGGGCTGCAAATCGGCGGTAAGACGGGCACTGCGCGCATCGCTAAGGGGGGCGGCTATTCGAGCGCCTATAACAGCTCGTTTTTCGGCTTTGCCAACGACGCGGACACCAGCTACACGATCGGCGTTTTGGTGCGCGAGCCTAAAAGGGGCAGCTACTACGCCGCTCAAAATGCGCTGCCGATCTTTAAGCGGGCGGTAGGAATTTTGATAGAAGAGGGCTATCTAAAGCCCGCAGCCGACGCAAACGCCACGCAAAAGGTCGAGATCAAGGATGAGGCAGTTGAAATTAAAGATTAAATTTGCTAAATTTCGCGAGGTTTTTTAAAATTTTGCGGCTTGCGACGACGAAAATTCGCGAAATTTGGCGCGACTTTTGAAATTTTAAGGCGTTTAAATTTTACGGCGCGAATTTTGGCGGTATGAAATTTAGCAGCGCAAAATTTTAACGGCACGGCGATGGAATTTTATCGTAACGCGGGATTTCGTGCTGTGTCGCTCGCTGCGCTAAGGTGGTGGAGTTTTATTGCAATACAGAATTTC
The DNA here is from genome assembly GCF_938031315.1 of uncultured Campylobacter sp. GTDB lineage: Bacteria > Campylobacterota > Campylobacteria > Campylobacterales > Campylobacteraceae > Campylobacter_B. The sequence continues at coordinate 6,022 of NZ_CALHHT010000185.1, read as the reverse complement.
GGTGCGGCGTAAAATTCCGTATCAAGGCAAAATTTTAAATTTGCCGCCGTGCAAATAAGCGCAAGTAAAACGGCGAGCGAGCTTGAAATGTTAAATTTAAGACGCGCAATGTATCTGCGTAGCCCTGAAATTTAGCGAGTTTGAGAGCAAAATTTAACGATGAAATTTAACGCAAAGAAAAGAGGAAAATATGAAAGCAAATGAGGGAAAAATGAAAATAGCGATAATCGGGCTTGGCTACGTGGGGCTTCCTTTGGCGGCGGCGTTTGCCGCGAAACACGAGGTCGTGGGCTTTGACGTAGCTCAGGACCGCATAGACGAGCTGCGCGGCGGGCACGATCGCACGCTGGAGCTTAGCGACGAGGAGCTTGCCGCGGCGATTCAAAACGGGCTTAAATTTAGCGCAAAGCTAGATGATATGAGGCAGAGTAATTTTTACATCGTGTGCGTGCCGACGCCCGTAGATAGGCTAAATCGCCCCGATCTCACGCCGCTAATCAAGGCCAGCGAAAGCGTCGGAGCCGTGCTTAAAAAGGGCGACATCGTCGTGTATGAAAGCACCGTCTATCCGGGCGCTACGGAGGAGGACTGCGTACCTGTGTTGGAGCGCACGAGCGGGCTAAAATTTAACCGCGATTTTTTCTGCGGATATTCGCCCGAGCGTATCAATCCTGGCGATAAAGTTCACACCGTCACGAAGATCAAAAAGATCGTCTCGGCAAGCACCCCCGAGGCTTTGGACGTCGTAGATAGCGTCTATCTTAGCATCCTGCAAAACGGCACCTTTCGCGCTAGCAGCATAAAGGTCGCCGAGGCCGCGAAGGTGATCGAAAACACCCAGCGCGACATCAATATCGGCTTTATCAACGAGCTTGCGATCCTGTTCGGCAAACTCGGTATAAACACCAACGACGTCATCGACGCGGCAGCTACGAAGTGGAATTTCTTAAGCTTCCGTCCGGGGCTCGTGGGCGGACACTGTATCGGCATCGATCCGTATTATCTGGCGCAGAAGGCGACCGAGGTGGGCTATCACCCCGAAATCATCCTCTCAAGCCGCCGCATTAACGATAATATGGGAAGCTACGTCGCTACGGAGGTCGTTAAGATGATGATAAAATACGACGAAAAGGTAAAGGGCGCGAAGGTCTTGATCTTGGGACTTACGTTTAAAGAAAACTGCCCCGACACCCGCAATACGCGCGTCGTGGATATGATAAACGAGCTTAAAAATTTCGGCTGCGAGGTAAGCGTCTATGATCCTTGGGCGAGCGCCGCCGACGCCAAGAGATACTACGATATCGATCTGCTGCAAAAGCCTGATTTGCGTAAATTTGACTGCGTCGTAATCGCCGTAGCGCATAAACAGTTTTTCGAGCTTGATTACACGGGCTCGCTGGTTTACGACGTGAAAAATGTCTATAAAGGCGCGCAAGGAAAGCTCTGAAATTTAGCCGAGGTTTAAATTTAGATTTTATCAGTGCGGTTTACTTTTTATGTTTTGAAGCTCAAACACGATGCTAAACCGCAAAAATAGATAAAATTTTTTGGTATAAGTGAAAGTTAATCCTCATCGTTATATAATCGCGGCACTTCATGGGGAATAAAACGAGTTGTCGCTTTAGGTTTTGTTTAAAAGCTAAAGCTCTTTGCAGGCTAGTGTTTTAAGGCTGAAGGATCAAATTTGAAGACCTTGCTTAAAATCATAAAAAACATTTTTAAAAGCATTCCTTATATAGTTATTGTTCTCATCGCTATTGTTTTAGCGTTAAAATTTGGAATCGGCTTAAGATTTACATCAACCTCCTCTCACTATACCGTCACTGCAAATACCAAAGTAGATCCTAACTCCGAGCTAGCTAAATACGTAACGCAAAAGGAGATAAACGCAGTTGGCTATAGATATTGGGATATAGACGAAGAGGAGGTTAGAGATAATCCCACGATGGAACTTTTGCGCAGGAGCTTAAAATCAAAAGATACGGATAAAATTTTAAAATTTATGCAGGATAATAATATAAGCGTAGATACCCCTCTTCATTTCGGCGTTACCCCTTTGATGTATGCTAGCTTTTACGATGACGAAAAAACCGCAAAAAAGCTGATAGAGATGGGTGCCGATCCTCATAAGAAAGATAATTACGAGCTATCCCCTATGGCATACGCTATGGAAAATAACGCCACTAAGTCGGTCAAGCTTTTGCTAGATAGCGGAGTTAAGTTTGACGAAGTAGAGATCGTGCAGGAAACTTACGGGATTAGAGATGTCGAAAACTGGATAGATTCTATAAGCTTTGACGAAAACGCTACGCCGATCATACATTACCGCACCAAAGAGGTTCTTTTTAGCGGCGGAGGCGAGCCGTATTATTTTATCAGCCACCTAGTTAGAAACAATATGTACGATATAATGAAAATGGTGCTAGAGAGCGGCTATAGACCGTATACCTACTCCACTTTCAACATGGGAGAGGTCTCCGTTTCAAATAAACTAGAGGAGATATCCGGCTATAAAAATATAAAAAATACTAACAAGGAGTATGGGGTAGAGGAGTTTAGGCTTTATATGTCGGTATATGGCGATCTGCTGGACGTGCCCGAGCCCGGAGCTATGATAGATCTACTTTTGCAATACGATATAGGCGGAATCCCGAATGATGAATTTTTAAAAAGAATGTATGATGATAGGTGTTATAAGGAATATAGGTATGATGTAGAAAGCGAATATTATAAGAAAGCAACCAAAGCTAGGTTCCAGCTTGCTTTTTTGCAAAAACATTGTTCCGACAAGAACGCTACCTTTAAAAATATTAAAGAGTATATACTATTTGCGGTAGGGCAAAAAAAAATTGATAAAATAGAATTTGCAGCAAATAGAAAGCATATAAAAAACCCCAACTTTCATATATCTAAAGAGGAAGTCGAGAGACTAACTAACGACTATAAAGAATATAAAAGAAATTTATTTAGTAAGGAAGCGGTAGATCAAAAGCAGTAAGCGGCTAAGCAACCCGCTGCGAAATAATCAAATTTAAAGCCCCATCTAATTACCGAAAAAGATAAAATTTTGCCGATTTTATCGGCATTGCATTAGGCTTGCAAACTTCGCAAAAAGTATAAAAGGCTCGAATAGAAAAGTTAAATTTAATCTCTAAATTTACAGCGCCTGCGCGAGTATAAATTTTGCAAAATCCTCGCGAGAGTTCGGGCATTTGCACACTTCGTAGTATTCATAACCCAGCTCGCGCGCCTGGGCCCTATAAAAAATATCCAGCTCAAAATCGGTCTCGGAATTATCTACGCAAAACGCGATCGGAAATATGAGCGCTTTTTTGCTCTGCAGATCCCGCAAAACGTCCGCGACATTGGGCTCTAGCCACTTCACGGGGCCCAGGCGCGATTGATACGCCAAAATAATCTCTTTAAATTTAATCCCGCGCGCAGCCAGCAGATCTTTTAAAATCTCCACGTGCGCCTTTACCTGCGCCTCGTATGGATCGCCCGCGGTGATCATTTTTACCGGCAGCGAATGCGCGGAAAATATGAGCGAAATTTGAGAAATTTCATCCGCGCTAAATTTCGCAACGCACTCCGCGATCAAATTTAATAAAATTTCGTTGTAAGCGGCGCTTTCGTAGAAAATATCAACCATCTTATGATTTTTTATCCCGAGCCGCTTAAGTGCCGCTTCGGCAGAGCACAGGCTCGATTGCACCGTCGTTTTTGAGAAGTGCGGATACAAAGGCATCAAAATTATCTCGTCAAAATCCGCGTATTTTTTAAACACATCCTCCGCAAATGGCGGCGTGTAATTCATCGCATAATCGCAAATTAGCTCATCTATCGGTTTTTCATCCTGCGGCACTTCATTTTGCAGCGCCTCGCCCTGTGTCGGGATATCCTGTGGCGACTCACTCGCGGCGCTTGCGTCCGCCGCACCTTTAAATTTTAATCCCGCGCTTAATTCGGCTCGCGCGAGTAAATTTACCTGCTCGCAAAGCGCTTCGGTGATGGAGCATATCGGCGAGCATCCGCCCAGTTTTTCGTAGTTGCTACGCGCCGATGCGGTTCTGCTTTTTACGATGAGTGCGGCTAAAACGCTGCGCCAAAAATCGCTCTTAACGCCCAAAATAAAGGGGTCGTTAAACATATTTTTTAAAAAAACTTCAACCTCGCTCAGATTGTTCGGACCGCCCATGTTGAGCAAAATTAGGGCTTTTTTCATGAGATGATTTCTCTGATTTTTATCGCGTCCTCTACGCTTGCAAGTCCTGCGTCCGCGCTGCTGTTGCACATCGCGCAAAACGCTTCGTGCTCGCGCCGCAGCGAAAAGTCATCGCGATCGACGCGTAAATTTACGCGGCCTTCGGGGGTAATTTTAAAAAGAGTTATTGAGATTAGATCGCCGAAATATACGCCGCTGTCGGTGCAAATTTCGACACCGTGGCGTCTCATAGGATAGAGATTGGATTGCATGAGCGTGCAGTAGCAGCCGTTTTTTGTGTGAAGCGTCGCGCATGCGGCTAGAGTGCGCTCTTTAGAGATATTTTTGCTAAGTTCTATGCAGGCGATTTCGCTGTGAGAAAGCAGCCGCACAAGATCGACATCTCTAAAAAGGGCATTGGCGACGATATCTGCTCTATCATCGTTTGCAAAACCGCTTACAAAGCTCATCGAAAAAATTTTATCCCCCTTGGCTAGCTCGCGTAGTAGGGATACGATTACTGGATTGTAGCGGTCGGAGTAGCCTACGGCTAGGCGCGTGCCGTTAGTAGTGACTGCGTAGTTTATCTCTCTAGCTTCGGCTAGGCTTTGTGCGAGCGGAGATTCTACAAAGATATTTTTGGTAAACGGCAGGCATTTTAAAATCAGCTCTTTATGCGATGGCGGGGGGGCTGTGATGACTACGGCGTCGGGCTTAGCGACGTTAAAAAGATCGGTTAGATTATCAAAGATCGGATAGCGCGGGCCGAAATTTTCACTGCTGCCCTTATGATAAAGCGCTACAAGCTCGAAATAATCGCTCCTTCTTAGCTCGCTGAAATGCTTTTGACCAAGCTCGCCCATGCCTATGATCGCTATCTTTTTTTTCATCGCCATGCCCTAAATTTAATCTTTCGCGCCATTATAACTAAGAATGGTTAAAATTTTATAGTTTTTAAAATCTAATTTGGCTAAAATGCGCTCCAAAATTTTAAAATTTAAAATAGGGAAATTTCATGGATATTAGAAGCGAATATTTGAATTTTTTTGCGAGCAAGGGCCATCAGATCGTTCCTAGCGCGCCGCTAGTGCCCGATGACGACAGCTTGCTTTTTACCAACGCGGGCATGGTGCCGTTTAAAAGCATATTTACAGGAGCCGTTCCGCGTCCGACGCCGCCTATCCGCACGAGCTGTCAGACCTGCATCCGCGCCGGCGGCAAACACAACGACCTAGACAACGTCGGCTATACCGCGCGCCACCATACGTTTTTTGAGATGCTTGGCAATTTCAGCTTCGGCGAGTATTTCAAAGAGCAGGCGATCGCCTATGCGTGGGAGTTTATCACTGAAATTTTAAAGCTTCCTAAAGACAAACTCTACGTCACCGTGCACGAAAAGGACGACGAAGCTTACGAGTTCTGGGCGCGCCACATAGCGCAGGAGCGCATATATCGCTTCGGCGATCACGATAACTTTTGGGCGATGGGCGATACCGGTCCTTGCGGCCCGTGCAGCGAAATTTTTTACGATCAGGGCGAGGAGCATTTTCACGGAAGCGAGGATTATATGGGCGGCGACGGCGACCGCTTTTTAGAGATTTGGAATTTAGTTTTCATGCAGTACGAGCGCAGCAAAGACGGCAAGCTTAGCCCGCTTCCAAAGCCTAGCATTGACACGGGTATGGGGCTTGAGCGCGTCACGGCGATTAAAGAAGGCAAGTTTAGCAACTACGACAGCTCGCTTTTTATGCCGCTTATAAACGAAGTAGCCGCGCTTTGCGGCAAGCCGTACGCGTATGAGAGCGGCGCTAGCTACCG
>NZ_CALHHT010000184.1 GCF_938031315.1 uncultured Campylobacter sp. | reverse complement strand
TTACACTATAGCCTTGACGGCACGGGCGGCGGCTACCTCGACATCAAGCAGGGCTTCGGGCTTGAAATTTTAGGCGCGCACACGCAGCTTTGGGTCGTCGTCGTAGATTTTTGCGTAATCGCGTTTTTGGCGGTCATATTTTTATTTAGCAAAAATTTAGGCGAGATAATGAAAAAGAGTACGAGCGGCGAATACGGCGAGTTTTTGCGCTACTTGCCTCTAGGCAAGATCGCAAATTTAATCTTCATCGTCATCATCGCCGCAAACTGCGCGCAGGCTTTCATCGTCTCAGGCCCGCCGCCGTATCTGGGCTCTAGTACGCCGGCTAGGATGAGCCTTGATCCTGCAAAATGGTTTTGGGAAAAAGATCACTGGCAAAGCGCGCTTGATTTTAGATTCGATTGGAATCCGGAGCTTCCGGATCTGCCAAACTAAGGAGCAAAAAGATGAAAAAGCTGATGATTTTTACGGCGCTAGCGGCTCTGGCGTTTGGATTTGAGTTTAATCTCGATAGCAAAGCGGGCGCGCTTGAGGGTGTGAAAGAGCTCGGTGCGCCGAGTGCGGAAGTGAGTTTGAGCTTACAAAACGACGCGCCGATTACGGGAGCGGACTACGACGCAGATAAAAAGCAGTTCGCGCTGGTTTCTAAAAATAACGAATTCTACGTTGCGGACGAAAATTTAAAGCCGCTTAGATACGGCAAGCACGATCGCCACTTTATAATGGAGATGGAAGCAACCGTGGGTGCTACGTGGTACAAAAATGAGCTCGGCATGATAAGTTTTAATAAAACTTTCGTATTTTATGAGCCTGCGGACGGACTGAGTGCAGAGGAGCAAAACAGCCAGTGGAGGCACTTAACCGAGGGCTGGGATAAATGGAAGCTAAACGATCTCGGCAACAAAGGGCGCTTCTCCACGCTTCGAGCGAAGCAGCAATATATCCTCGGCTGGGATTACGACGCGGCTGCGAATAAATTTATCGTTGCGTCCGTGCCTAACGACGTGAGGGATTATTGGAGCGTGGCGGTGTTTGACGGCGACGATAAGATGATTTTGGAGGAATTTATTCCGCAAATCGGCTCAAATTTAAAGCTAAAAGAGAGTAGGAGCCTAGGCGAATATTATGTCACGGGCATCGACGCTCAGCCTGACGCAGTTTATCTTTTGAGTAAAAATTTCTCGACCATTTTAAAGTTAAATTTACAAACGCATGCAATTGAGGATGCGTATAGTTTTAGCGGAGCGGCAAACGCAAGAGCGCTTGCGGTGAAGGACGGTAAATTCTATGTTTTTTCGCGCGAAGGCAAAGAAAATAAAGTTTTCATATACGATATGAAATAAAGCCCACATTTAAGGAGAAGAGATGCAAAGACGTTCTTTCTTAAAAGGCGCGGGAGCGGCTCTGGCTACGGCGGGAGCCTCTCCAAGCCTATTTGGTATGGAGCAGTTTGAGGTGGATTTTAAACCGAAATCCTATAAAAACGAGCAGGGCGTAGAGTATCACTATCTCACCTGTCCTAGAAACTGCCGCGACGCCTGTTCGATGATCGCAGAGATCAAAGACGGCAAGATGGTTAGCATCAAGGGCGATCCGAAGCACCCTCTAACGCAAGGCACGGTCTGCGTCAAGGGTCACACCTACGCAATGCACCTATACAACGCCGATCGCATAATGTATCCGATGAAGCGCGTCGGTAAAAAGTGTGAGGGCAAGTGGGAGCGCATAAGCTGGGATCAAGCGCTAAAAGAGATAGCCGCGAAGCTCACCGAGATCAAGGCAAAATACGGCGGCGAGGCGCTAACGGAATTTGTCTATTCGGGCAACGAAGGGCATATCTCAAAGACGATCGCGCCTGGAAATTTCTTTGAAAAATACGGCGCTACGAGGCTTGTGCGCAACCCGTGCGACTGGCCGCGCTATGCGGGCACGCCGAGCGTCATCGGCACGGACTTTTCAAAAGACGCGCTGGAAGTGGATGAGAGCGATATGTATATCAGTTGGGGCTCAAACGAAGCCTATACGGCGGTGCACTGGATTAGATTTGCCCACCGCGTCAAAAAGCGAGGCGGCAAGATCATCGTCATAAATACGATCAGAATTCCGCTCGCAAACCAGGCCGATATGTTTATCCAGCTAAAGCCTTCAAGCGATCCGGCATTTTGTCTAGCGGTCTGTAAATTTTTGATAGAAGAAGATCTATATGATCATGAATTTGTAGAAAAATATACAACCGGCTTTGAAGATCTAGTTCATGAATGCTCGCTCTACACCTACGGCGAACTAAGCGATATGTGCGGCGCAAGCGTCGATCAAATCAAAGTTTTCGCGCGAGAATACGCCCATGCCAAAGCGCCTGCCATTATGCACGGCGACGGCGGGCAAAGGCACTTTAACGGCGCAAGGCTAGTGCGCGCGGTTACCTTCTTGCCGGTACTTACGGGTTGCCTTACAAAACTTGGCGGCGGATTATTCTGGGCTTACGTGCACGTAAAGGGCTGCTTTAACTTCGATAACTGCATGCCAGATCTTTCGCCGAAAGATGCGGAAGGCAAAAAGATAGAGCGCCAGCAAATAAGCTATATAGAATTTGGTAAAGGTATCCAAAAGGAAAATCCGACCTATCTAGGTAAGCCGATAAATACGGTCATCCGAGCCTGTATCAACTACAACTCAAATTTAATGGTCACCGCGCCGAATACAAATTTAATCAAAAAGCGCGTGATGGACGACGACTTTTTCCTAGTAGTCATCGATCCTTACGACATCGACACCTGCGACTACGCGGACTACGTATTGCCGGGCGTTACCTTTATGGAGAGCGAGGATATTCAAAACGATCAAATTTCGGGCTACGTCTGCTACAACGCCCAAAGCGTCAAACCGCTGGGCGAAGCCAAGACGAATTTGGAATTTTTTAACGCTCTAGCAAAGGCGATGGGATATACCGAGGAGTGCTTCGACTGGGATAGCGAGACGGTTTGCAGAAGGTTTTTGGATACGGAATTTGCCAAAAAGCAAAACATCACCTACGAAAAGCTAAAAAGCGTGGGCTGGATAAAGCCGTTTAGAACGCCTGAGACGATGAAGGACCAGTTCCCTTACTACCCTTATGCGCCGAAGGATAAGCTAGTATTCGGCACTAAAAGCGGCAAGTGCGAGCTCTACTCCGAAGCTTTCAAGGACGCAGGCTATCACCCGGTAATCGATCTTGACGACGATTGGGATTATTACCGAGCGCATAAGAGTTTCGGCGACGACTACCTCAAAAAGTATCCGCTTTATTTCATGACGCCGGGTACGCAGCTTCAGGATAACTCAAACTGGGGCAATATGCCTTACATCCTAAAACGCGTCATCGTAAAGGGCAACGCCGAGCTATTTATGACGCGCGAGGATATGCTGGCGCGCGGTATCAAAGAGGGCGATACGGTCGAGGCTACGAATGAAAAGGGTACGGCGATATTTACGGCAGTCGAGACCAATCAGATGCAGCCTGGAATAGTTTATGCATGGAATAATATCTGGGTCAAAGTCACCAAATCTCGTACGGGAGCAAATATCCTTTGCTCGGACGGAGTGAGCGATTTGGGTAACGGATCGACCTATACCGCAAGCTTTTGCGAAGTAAAAAAAGCTGCGAAACAGGAGGCATAAAATGAAACGAAAACAAGGATTTTTATTTGATTACAACTTTTGCATAGGTTGTAAGGCGTGTGAAATTTCATGTCAGGTCTACCATAATCAAGACCCCGACATCAACTGGCGCCATGTAGATATGATGCTCATCCATGAAGACGAGATCGAAAAGGAAATTTTCATCTCGCATTCGTGCCACCATTGCGAAGAGCCTGCGTGTATGGACGTCTGTCCCGTAGGAGCTTACATTAAGCTCGAAAATGGCATCGTTCAGCCGCTGCACGATAAATGTATCGGCTGCGGATACTGCATCGTAGCCTGTCCTTACGGATCGATAACCAAAGGTAAAGACGGCAAAGCGCAAAAGTGCAACCTCTGCGCCGAGAAGCTCGAGCGCGGCGAGGAGCCTGCGTGCGTAGCGGGCTGTCCTTGCGACGTGCTAAAGCTGGTCGATAGCGACGTGAGCGATAGCGCGGGGATGGAGAAAGAGATGCCAGGCTTTAAACGCTTTTTTACGAAGCCGAATATCCGCTTCTATCCTCGCATGAAGCGCAACGAGGTTATCCACTAAGGATAAAAAGATGCGTAATTTAAAGCAGAGCCTTTGCGTCGAGGACTTTTTGAGGCAGGTATTTTTGGTGCCTCTTACTGGTGAAAATTTGGATGAGCTTTTAAATTTGACGCAGGATTTTACGCCTAAGCTTAAAGAGCATAAATTTATCCTCGAATTTGCCGAATGCAAAAGCGAGCCGAATTTAATCGATGAAATTCGCTACGAATTTAATAGGCTCTTCGTAGGTCCTAAGCGCCCTAAAGCCGAGCCTTACGAGTCGGTGTATTTCGACTATCAAACGATGTTTGGGGCAAAGACGATGCAGGTGCGAAGCTTTTACGAGAGCTCTGGGCTAAAGCTCGAGGATGCGCAGCTTGATAAATTTCCCGACGATTTCATCGGGTACGAGCTACAATATCTTTATTTTCTAAGTTTTAGCGCGTTAAAGGCGGAGGATGAGGCTAAATTTAATGAAATTCTGCGCAAAAAGGCGGAATTTATCGCCGCTCATCCGTCGCAGTGGTTTGGCAAATTTGCCGCTCGTTGCGATGAGCATGCAAATTTAGACGTTTGGAAGAACTTCGGGGGCTTTTTAAATCTCTATCTAAATAGCGAGATGGATGCACTTAAAAGTGCGCTAAAAGATCCTGAAATTTTTAAAAATTTAAAGGAATGACGATGGTACAGACGACTTGGGGATGGCTCATAGTCATCTATCTATTTTTGGGCGGTTTAGGCGCCGGGGCGTTTTTGTGCTCGGCTTTGGCTTACAAGGGCTTTTTGGGCTCATTAAACGAGAGGTTTTATAAGTTCGGCTTTCTGCTAGCACCCGTTGCGGTAATAATAGGAACCGCGCTTTTGCTATTTGACCTGGCGCCGAGCGCTGCGATAAATCCTCTTAAAATTTTGCAGCTCTATACGCGTCCGGTATCGATGATGAGCATAGGTACGTATCTACTTACGTTTTTCATCGTAGTCAGCGTTTTGGTGCTTTTGCAGATCAAAAAGAGCGGTAAAATTTGCGATATGATGCTCACGCTCGGAGCTATTTTGGCGCTTGGAGTGATGGGATATACGGGGCTACTGCTTTACGTCGTAAAGGCGATCCCGCTTTGGGCTAGCGTGTGGCTGCCGATTTTATTTACGATCTCCGCGATCTCTACGGGGCTTAGTGCGAACGCCGCCGCTACGCTAAATTCCGGGCACGGGCTAAGCCACTGCGCGCATAAATTTCACGTCGTGCTAGTCGCGCTTGAGATTGTTGCGGTGCTAGCGCTATTTGCTAGCGTAAGAAGCGAGGCTGCGGGCATGGCTAGCGTAACTAAGATAGTCAGCGGCTCGCTTGCGCCGATGTTTTGGATAGGCTTTGTCGTGTTTGGGCTTGCTTTGCCGCTGCTAGGCGGAAGCAAATTTATGCTTCGCAGCTGCAGCGTGAATGCGGACGGCAGCGTCTGCGCGCACGGCGGCGAGGAGATAAAAAGCTGCGTTTATAACGAATACGGCGTACTTGTGGGCGGCTTTTGCTTAAGAGCGTTTATCGTGCTCGGCGCGGTCTATATATTTTAACTCCTCCTTTCTGATACTGGTCGGACAAAAGTCCGACCTAATTTAGTTTCAAATTTATATGATTTTTTGTAGGCGATAAGAAAAATGGTACAACATTGTAAAGCTCCTAAATTAAAAATTTAGGCGCAAAATTACCGCGTATTTGGCATACGTTCCTTAAATTTAACATGATTGCAGTCCGCATAAATGGGCCATCGTTACCTCACCGTTTTCTTATGTTCCAGAGTTTCGCCCTCCTTTTGCAGATAGTTATATTGCTAGTGTGTTGGTTGTGGCATATTTTGTGGTTCGCATGTTGCTTGGATTTTGACTGAAGTTTGTTATGCTATAGTTGGGTTGCTTAAAAAAATGTAGATCGGATTCTTAAATCAGATGTTTTTAGCCTACGGCAGCTATTTAAAAGTATATAAATATCAAAAAATTATTGGATTCAAATATGCGACCTATATAGATTTAGGCTGGCATAAAAAATAATCAGGTAAGTTGAATTAAGCTAAAGCCCCTTAATTCAACCCAATCTCGCAGCTCTTATCAATCAAGATGATGCTCTAGCAATATTTTCAGGTGTCATTTTAAAACCGCTTTTGTTTAATCTCTCTACAAGCTTTGGAACAGTCTCTTTTACGTGTTCATTAAAAGATATATATAAAATTCCACTCGCATCGGATGGGACATCTAAATCTCCTTTCTTTAAAATTGCGACTCTACTTCTACCAATAGACGACAGTAACATTCCCATTTCTAGAACAACATTTTGTCTAGCTCTAGGCTTTGCATCCTCCGGCCTTGAGCTTTTAGGATACCCCATGTCATCAGGAGTCAATAGAACAATCCCAAAAGTAACCTCAGAAGGATTTTGCCCAATTTCTTTTTCCAAGGCTTCAATGATAGTTAACCCTCCACCGCTGGTATTTTGTAATACAAAAGGTTCAATTCCTAATTTGTGCAGAACCAGTTCCAGCTGTTCCCTTGCCGTACTGTCATGGCCATGAACAACAAAAACTTTTCCCTTAGCTTCTACTTGAGCAGGAGTTATAGGCTCGCCAATAATTTCATTTGATTTGTTATCACATAATCCTTGAATAAAACAAGACAACTTATCATCTGCTTTTCCTTGTAAATTAACACTTCCCTTGCTAGGCCAAAAATTTAATATAGAACCATTTGGGAATCTAAAACAATATCCACCATTTTTTTGTTCTTCATTATAATTGGAAAAACCTCCTTTGCTCAACTGGTTTTTTAAGTTATCAATATTCCCTGAAAATTTCATTTTTATTTAATCTCCTTAACTATAAAATTAGCCTTGTTGTCCAGTCAACCCCATTTTTCAACAGCCCCTGCTAAAAAATCTCCACTAGCCACCAGGCTTTGCGGAGTCTACCAAACCTACAATACTGAGCAACAATGCCTTTTCGGTGAGTTTATTTCACCATCGTCTTTTAGGGCGTTTATCGCATTTTGCTCTCTTTTGTCAGCATTTAGTGCCTAGGCTATCCCACCTGCTTTCATCGGGGCGAAAGTTTTAGGATTTGCCCTTTTTGCTTCTTTTGGTTAAATTTACAATGACATTATGGCAAAAAGAGCTTTAAGTGGCTTGGCAAAAGTTATTTAACGGATATAAATTCGACACCGAGAGAGTAGCCAAGCGCCTTGTTTTAAATTATCTATAAATTTAAGCCGCCTAAAAGACGGCTTAAATTTCACCTCTCAAAAATAAAAATTTTATTCACGCCGTTTTCTCTGGATGCGACGTAGAATTTACCCTCTTTGATAGCGAGCGCATGGGCATCGCTCGCGCTTTCAAAGCTATAAATCTCCACGATCTTTCTGCTGCGCGGATCAAGCTTTAGGATGCTTGAGCATTGCTTCGAGAGTAGATAAACAAACTCGCCGCTCGCATCCATACCCGTGATATAGTAGTCGTTTATATCCCTGCCGTCCTTTACGCCGAGAGTCTCGTCGAAGCTCGGTACAAACTCGCTCGAGAGCAGATTGTCGGTATCGCTAAAGCTCGCTATACTCCAGCTTTGCTTTATATTATCCGGCACGCTAGCGACGAAAAACTCGCCGTAGAAATCCGAGTGATCCCAGCTTAGGATATACTGCTGTTTGGCACGCACGGTGGAGTAGCGGTCCTTGAAATCGAGCGTGAAATTTTCATATCCGTCGTGCAGATAGCGCCACGCTTTGTTCGCTTCCTCTTTACTTTGATTCGGTGCGGGTTTGAAAAACTCATAGGTTTTATTATAGCTCATGAGCCCTACCGAGCCTTTAAAAAAGCTCGCTGCGACGGTTTCTTCCATCTGCATTATCCAATCGGGTGTGCTTCGTAGATAGCTTTTTACGGTTTTTAGCTCGCCGTCCATTTCGTAGAGCTCGAATTTTAGCGTACCGAGCAAGAAGCTTCCGCTCGCCGCGTCGTAGTCAAGCCCCGTGACGGGATTATTATTGTTTAAATTTAGCGTTATCTCGCCGCTTTTGCGTAGAGGCGTTAAATTTGTCACTGCGCCATCCGCAGGATTTAGATTAAACTCGCCGCCAAACGCCAGTGTGGCGCACAATAGGGTTAAATTTAGAAATCTTTTCATCTTCAACCTCACTTCGGTAAATTCGGTAGTTTTGGATTCCAGCTTTCGCGGAAGTCAATTTCGGTCTCCTCCCAGTGATCAAGCTCCCAAAACCACTTTGACGGATCGACGCTCATGCGCGAAGGCGTCGCAGAGGCTAGATAGGGCGGCGGGCCTGCGGTGATAAAGGCCTGCACGCAGTTAAAAGCCATGATGATCGCAAAGGCTGCCACGGCTATCTTGCCTAGCGCGAAGCTCGGCAGAACCGCACCGTATGCGCCCTCTTCGCTTTTTTGCATTATTTTACCTACGTTTTTGCCTAGCAGCAAAATCACGCCCAAAAATATAATGACGCAAAAATGCACCACTACGACCCAAAACTGCGTGTGCGCGCCTAAAATTTCAA
>NZ_CALHHT010000183.1 GCF_938031315.1 uncultured Campylobacter sp. | reverse complement strand
TCAAGAGCGTAAAGCGCGTCTTCTTTACGACCCTTTTTATAATTGGCTTTAGCAAAAATTATCCAGCTAGCGACGTTGTCCTTATCAAGCTCATTTGAAGTAAGAGCCCATTTAATCGCATTGTCGTAGTCTTTCTTATTATACGCTTCTTCGGCTAGCGATAGCGAATACTCAATCTTATTCGTCGCGTAAAATTTGCTCTCCAAGCTCTGCTTATCTTCGCTTAAATTTGAAGTTTTTATCTCGATCCTAGAACTTAGCGGAGCGCTACTTACGGTATTTGTAGAACCTCCAGAGAAATTTGATTTAGGTGGCAATGGAGCGCGTCCAAAATCTATAACCTCGTTTTTAGGCGGCTGATTTGCAAAAGCTGCGTTATTGGTATTAGGCACATTAAATGTAGGAGCATTTTGATTGCCAAAATTCTGTCCACCAAAATTTTGACCGCCGAAATTCTGCGCCTGAGCCTGCCCGCCATAGTTTCCGCCATTTTCGTAATTATTGGTTATCTTAAACCCACCTGAATCCTCGCTGGATAACACACCCACATCGTTTAAATTTAAGCTTGGGCGTTCCTTTTCGTGTTTAGAGGCGCGGGCAACTTTCGGCGCGCTGATATTGTAATCTTCTTTGGAGATATTATTTTGCACTGCAAGATCTGCCGCCTGCTGCTCGGCATCATTAGTAGAATTTACAGCACCACCTTTGTCTTCAATATTTTGATTGATACTTGCCATACTGACGCTATCACTATCTTTAAGCAGCCAGAATATCGCTCCGATCGCAACCGAGATCAATATCAAAAGCCCCAAAATCGTCTTGTCGAATCTCAACACGAAATTCGGCTTAGATTTTAGGAAAGAAAACTGCTTTCTGTTTTTGTTATACTCTTCCCATTTTTTTTCAAGTTCGTTTACTTCGTAAAATTCAAGCATTTATTATCCCCGAGCCTATCGCTGCCATCTCTATAATTTTATTATTAATCTGCGAAAAACTAATTTCCGTAGGTTTATTTACTTCGTAATACTCAAAAAGCTCATACATCTTATACATAAGCTTGTTGATGTTCCTCATATTGCCGTCCGTTAAATTTAAAATCAAATCGAAATTATCGTCGCTAAACATAAAATAGTATTGTTGAAAGCCATGAAGCACAAGCTTTTTTTCAATATACAGCTTGACTTCGCCTAAATTTGAATTAGGAAGCTCAATGCTCTCCCAAATTCTGGTTTTAAAATAATCCTTTGCGAGGCGGTCTTCCTCGTCCGTCTTATGAACCGTAAATAAAAATTTAAATAGTCTAGTATCTGCCATAAGACGAATTTTTTCTATCAAATTTCCTGGATACAGCTGAGCTTCGTCAAGCAAAATAACGACCTGCTCTACCGCGCCCACATTGGTAGAGATCCCGAATCTCTCTCTATAAATCCGCATAAAATTTTCATAATTATCGATCGTCTCGCTAGGAGTGGAATGAAAAATCTGCGAATAAAGCTCTAGGAAAAATTCCTTCTCGTCAAAAAACGGCTGCGGCATAAACACTATCCTTACCTTTTTCTCAAGATCGACCTTGATCTTATTGAGCAAA
The DNA here is from genome assembly GCF_938031315.1 of uncultured Campylobacter sp. Classification (GTDB taxonomy): domain Bacteria; phylum Campylobacterota; class Campylobacteria; order Campylobacterales; family Campylobacteraceae; genus Campylobacter_B. The sequence continues at coordinate 2,042 of NZ_CALHHT010000183.1, read as the reverse complement.
AAGGTCTTACCGCAGCCCGGTTTGCCATAAAAAAGTATTAGCTTTAGCGGTTTTTGTAAAGCATTTAAAATTTTATGATACGCAAGGGTCGATTTATCGAGATTAACGAAGTCCGAGACTTCGTTATCCTCGATAAAAATCTCCTTGATCGCCGTATAGTTATTACTCATTTTCGTAGATGGATTTTGAGTAACCTAGCTCTTTAAGAGAGGTAGCAAGCGGCGCGCCGGTATTGTCGATGATATGTGGAGTTACTACGAAGATTAACTCCGACGTTCGCAAAACATCGGCAGTACTTTTGAAAAGATTTCCGATTAATGGAATTTCAGCTAGCACAGGCACCCTAGTGTTATCTTTCGACTTAGTTGCACCAATCAAACCGCCTAAAATTACAGTATCGCCATCATCTACCCAAACTACGCTTGAGAGTTTCTTTTGCAAGGTATCAGGTGCAATCTCTCTTCTATTATTTGTTCTTACATTGTCCTCTGCGTATTTAAGAGAGCTTAAAGATGGATTAATTCGTAGCATAATCCTATTATCATCTGAAATTTCAGGCAAGATATTCAAAAGAATACCTACAAATATCGAATACTGATCATCTGACTGAGTATCTCCGCCTTGATAATCACCTGTAGTAGTGGATTTTAATACATAGTTAATAGTATCACCTACAGAGATAATAGCAGGCTGATTATTCATCGTAGTTACCTTAGGGCTTGAAATAACTTTAGTTTTACCTTTAGTCTCTAGGAAGTTAATCAAACCGTCGATATTGAAATTTAGATTAGCCCCTATCGTCCAAGTTCCGTGAGTATCGCTAGCTTTTCCTCTATTTCCGTTATCTATGTGATAGCCTGAAAGCTTAGTCGGATCTCCACCTACATAGGTATTAAATCCTAGTTGAAATTTACTCCAATCTATACCGGTGGTGTATTCGTTATTTAGCTCGACAGATATGATATTTACATCTAGCAAGACTTGACGACTAAGGCGTTTTTGCATACCGCTTAGATATCTATCTACGCGAGCTATCTGAGACTTCATAGCAGTAACGGTTACTAAACCGGCATTTTGATTTATAATAGGAGCGACTGCGACATATTTTTCGGTACCGTTATTTAGAACAGAGGTAATTTCCTCGCTAATCTTCTCCCAAAAATCAAATTTTTCTTTGGTAGTGATCTTATTATCGTCATTTTCTGTTTTATCACTATCGCCATTATCTACTTTAGTAGGTGCGGAATCGACAGAAGATTTAGTAACAGCAGTACCTTCTCTAATAGAAGTGATGTAATCCACTTTAAAAGTCCTAGTCTCTAGCGCTGAAATTTTTAATATGCCATGAGAATACTCATAGCTTAGATTATTTTCTGAGATCAGAAGATTAAAAACTTCACGCAAAGAAAGATCTTTAATACTTACACCCTGAATTGACTTAGATAGCTCCTCTTGAGCGATAGCATCCTTAGCTACTACCGAAAATTTACACATATCGGATAGCTGAGCCAGCATCTCGTTTAGCGTAACGGTATCGTTAATCTTGATGTTCAGCGCCTTTCTATCGCAACTGCTCGAAGCAGGAGCAGCATACAAACTAGTAGCCGTAACAGACAAAGCAAGCATAGCAACTATACTAAGCTTCTTACTTATATGTAATAGTGACATTTTTATTTCCTTGTTTTAGTGTTAGTTCGACTTTAGTGTCATCGTCGTTGGCAATAATAACGCTGTTGCCCGTTATCTGCATGATTTTATATGAGCCTACGTATTCGCCCAAACCGTACCACTTATCATTCAACTTGACTTTATCGCCCATGATACCTACTAGCTGATAACCGAGGTCTACTTGCTGGTTGACCTCTTTAGGTACATTGGCTTCCTTAGGATAAAAAGGATCTTGCAAAGAAGCTATTTGAGCATCGCTGAGCCCTACTCTGGGTTTGCTAAGATCATCAAATATCGCATCATATTCAGCTTTATAGGAATAAACGTTACTTACGGGAACCGTTGTTTGATTGTTATCAACAGCAAATAGCATC
>NZ_CALHHT010000182.1 GCF_938031315.1 uncultured Campylobacter sp. | reverse complement strand
TGATAAAAATCTTTGATCCCTACACAAGTAATCAGCAAAAACAGTACGCTAAAAATCCAAACGGTAATATTCTTTGTCATTTTTTATCCTGCAAAGCGGTAAGTCGTTCCGCTATGAGGTATCCAATACAGTTTTGGAGCTCCTCTCTTTTAGCTAGACGGCGGGCTAAATTCCTCTTTCAAATTTAATCCCGCCGCACCGTAAATCCCCGCTCGCCGCATCGCAGGCGCCAAAAGCGCGAAGCGGCGAAGCGCAAACGCCCCGCCGCGTAAATTCTAAATTTAACTGCGGCGATCGCACTAAATTTAAGCTAGCCAAGTGCCGAATTTTGGCGGCGGCAAGTAAATATAGCGGGCAAAATTCCGACCTACGGCTGCCGGCAGCACAAAATCTAGCCCCGCTCGCTGCGGCAACTAGCGCTGGGCGGCGAGCAAAGGCTAAATTTAGCTAAATTTAATACTCAAAGATATTCGGATCGATCACCATCGCGCGGTAGGCCACGTCGTCTCTCGACGCAGACTCCACGTCCATTTCAAATTTGACGTCGTTTGTTTTAGGATCGATCTCCACGAGCACCATTTTGATCGTTTTATCGGGCTTTAGCAGATAGACGTTCGAGCTTGAGATGAAATACGTGCTTTTATCCTTTTGCCACTCCACGACGCTCGTAACCGCGCTATAGAAGTCAAATCCGCGCTCCTTGCCAAACTCCCACGTCTGCTCGACCGTGCCCTTTTTCTCGTCGATCTTGTACTCGACCGCGCGGGAGTATTTTTGCTCTTTTAGCGCAGGCTGCTCCATACCGCGGCCGTCGCCGTTGTCAAATACGCTGATGTGCTTTACAGAGCCCTTGTTATCGTAGCGCGGAGTGAGCCACGCGGTGTGCTGCGTCCACGACCAGTCGAAATCGCCCTCGCATTTTGAGTTTTCGCATTTGATTTTGTTGCCGTTTTTATCCACGGGAACTAGCACTTTTTCTTTAAAGTCCGCGCTCCAGCCCTCAGGCGACGCTAGGATCCATTTTACCTTTTTGTCGCGGCCGATCTTAACTATACCTTGGTGGCGAAGCGAGAGGATGATGCTGTCGTCGCTAGGGTCATATGAGATCGAGTTTACGTGCGCCCAGTTGCGTCCAGTGCCGGTCGAGGTCACGTCGCCGAAAGGCAGATCGTCGCTGATTTTGATCTCTTTGGCGTCCATATCGATATTTAGGCATACGGCGCGAGCGTCAAGGGCCTTGATGAGGTTGCTGCGATAAACGTTTTTACCGAAAATTTCATTCAGATCCCACTCGTCCACGACCTTGCCGCTGCCGTCCACTTCGATGATGTGATCTCTGATCGTGTGCGAGATCCTGCCGTCTGCGTGGTGGTAGTTGTATTTACCGACGCGAAGCAGCAAGTGATCATTTTTTAGCGGCATCACCTCGTGACTAAGGTCGATGTAGCCGCGCGGCAGCTCGCGATTATACACCTCCTTGCCCATCATATCGTAGCGCATATATCGCTGCGCCATGCCCCAGCTCAGATCGCCGTTTGGCAGCTGATGAAAGCCCATCATCATGCCGCCGTCCATCACTCTGCGCTCGCTGCGGTCATAAAATTTCTGATAGTCCAGATACCATCTGACCTCGCCCTGCGTATCGACGACGAAATTTTCGGTGAAATCATTCCAGCTAGCAGCACCGCCGTTTTTCCAATCAAGCGGCTTATAGACGCTCGTGATCGTGTTGTTGATGAGATAGAGCCTGTTTTTAAACGCAGGATCGACCTTTTTGACCTTCATCTTTTGCATGTGGCTAAATCTATAATCTCGGCTATACGTCACGATCGGCTGAGCGTAAATTTTATACTTTTCGACCTTCTTTTCGCCGTTAAAAACGTAGCTTACTTCGACCTCGTTTAGATAGTCCGGATACAGCCCCCAGATCGGCACGCCGTCGTGCGTCAGTAGCGCATGCTCGGAGACGTTATAGACGATGTCGATGCCGCCGTTAGGTTTTCCTAGCACCCGCACGTGGATATCCTTGATGTCCTTGCCCGCCCTATCGATGACGGCCGTTAGAGGCGCCACGTCGTAAGGGTTGATAAACACCGAGCCAAGCTCGCCCTGGGTTTTTACCTGATGCGCCAAAACGCCCGCACTCGCAGTCTGCGGCACCGCTATAAACGCGCCGCCTGCTAAGGCCGCAGCCAAAACGATAGAACCGAAAAAATTCTTACGCATATTCGCTCCTTTTGGGTAAATTTATCAAATTTTACTACGCAAAAATCGCTTCAAAATCGCGCCCGCATAAAGGCTTGCTTAAACGAGCAGCGGGAGCTTTAAATTTCTTTAGCCATTATATCGCAATTTCGCGGCGGGACGAAATTTTGCAAGCAGGCTGGACGAGGCGCAAAACCTAAAGCAGAATTTCACCGCTTAATCCGTTTTTACTCGCGCGTCTGCTAAAATTCGCCAAATTTAACCAAGGAGCGGTAGATGAACAAAGAGGAATTTGAAGCGCTAAATCCTAGCGAAAAGCAAAATTTGATGCTTAAAATTTCAGCCGCGCATCCGCAGTTTAAATTTTTAAATTTGGCTACGTTTAGATGCGGCGGCGACAGCTTCGAGACGGGCGTTTTTGATTTTAAAGGGAGCGAATTTGTTTTTATTCCAAGCGGCGAGCCCCTGCTTGGATGGGATGATTTCGCCGTTTTGGATGAAATTTCGGCAGCGAAAATCAAAGAGCAGTGCGAATTTTGCGGCAGCGAGCAGAGCCTACGCGAATACGTCGCGCAGCAGACCTCGCCGCTTCGCCGCGCTAAAATTCCAGCGATGCTGGCCGAACGCAGGGCGAGCGAGCTTAGCTGGGTTGAGGCCGGCGCAGACGATGCGAGACTTAAGGCTTACGAGCGCGATATAGAGCAGTTTTTGCGCGGCGAATATAAAAGCTCCTCGGTGCTAACCCTTAGCGGCGCGCTAAAGCTGGTGCGCGAAGAGGGCAAAATTCGAGCGTTTTTGTTTAGAGACGTGACGCACGAGGAGCTTGAGTCAAGCCTGCAAACATCGGGCTTTAGCCTGCCTAGCGAGGATGAGTGGGAGTATCTGGCGAGCTGCGGGGTGCGCATGCTTTGGCGCTTCGGCGACGAGCCCGATCCGAGCGAAGTCGCTCTGCCGCACGCACAGCAGCCGAAAAATCCGAAATTTTCGCTATTTGAGCCAAATTTATTCGGGCTATTCATCGCTTCTGACCCCTACGCCGTGGAGATCGTTAGCGCGCCTGCGTATTTCAAAGGCGGAGACGGCGGATGCGCGTTTTGCGGCGGCGCGTCTTTGTTTGAGAGCCTGTTGCCCGCCTCGCCATTTTATGCTATGGATGAGGCGATGCGGCAGGATCATTTGGATTTTCTTAGCGGCGACGAGCTAGACAGCGCGATTTATAGGCGCATCTTTAGGCTGAAGCGCGAGCTGTTCTAGCCCCGCTCTACCGAAATGCAGCCGCTCCATCTCGGCTAAATTTAATGCTAGGCTGTGGGTAAAATTTAAAATTTCATCCGCGACCATTCGGCTTGAAATTTTAAATTTTTACCCGCTGCGCCTAGGGCTCGGTTTTAAATTTAACCAAAGCCCCGCTCTTACGCTAAAATTCCATCCACGATTTATAGAAATTCCCGCGGCTCGTAGATTTGCACGCCGCGCGCGTCGCTGCGAGCTGCATTTATCATCGCGCGAGCGATACTTGCGCCGCTAAGCGGTCTAAATTTACCGAGCACGCAGGCGGGCAGCAGTTTAAAAACCGCCGCCGCGAGCCGTTCTAGCGGGCGAGCATCCGACCTCTCGCCCAAGATTAACGGCGGTCGGACGATCTGAAGGCTGTCAAAACCGAGCTCGCTCACGCGCCGCTCGATACGT
>NZ_CALHHT010000181.1 GCF_938031315.1 uncultured Campylobacter sp. | reverse complement strand
CGTAAAATGCGGAGTTTTGTCCATAAAGCATAGTTAGGATCCGCTCCAGCTGGTACTCGCCGAAATTTCCGCGCAGCTTGACGTTGCCCAAGATCGCATTTAATCGCGAAATTTCATCTCGCACCTGAAGCGAAGCTTTATTTTGCTCGCCCATCCGCGCGAGGTTTTGCGCTACGCCGCTAAAGCCCTGCTGAAGCGAGTTCAAATTTGAGCTAAGCGCGCTGTTTTGGCGCTGCAATCCCTCGCTTAAAGCCTTATTGAAATAATAAAATTTATCGGTAAAGCCGTCCTTAAGATCCTGGCTCAGCTTAAAAAACTCGGCGCTTGATTTTAGCTCCTGCGCGCTCAGTCGCTCTTGCAAAAGTGCGGCAAGTGCGGCATTTGCATCGCTTGCGCGGCGAGTCTGAAAAAACAGCACTGCCAGCAAAACGATCACCAGCGCCGCAAATACGGCAAACGCAGCGAAAAAGATCGCCTCAGCGCCCATCTTGCACGCTTTGAGGATCTAAAATTTCATTTTTGTAGCGTAGATATTCGATGTCGTTGTTAAGCGCGCGATTTTCCTCAAGCAAAACCTCGTGCTTGGTACGAAGTGCGGCGATGTCGCGGCTGATGTAATAAATTTCGTTGCGGATGTAAATCGCCGGCACCGTCAGCAAAAACGCAAATCCGATCAGCAGATAAACAACTAAAAGCTGATAAAGCGTGAGATTTTTCTCCTTTTTTTTCTCGGCGTCGTAGTTGCGTAGTAGCTCGTCTTGTGCGCCCGCGAAACTGCCGTAACCGCGTCCTGCAGCAAGGCTTGCATAATCATGCGCGCCCATATCTGCGTAATTTTGATTTTGCGTGCCTGTAAAGTTCGCACCCGCAAACGCCGCATAATCCACCTTGCCGGTAAAATTGGCACCTACAAAATCGCCGTAGCTCGCTCCGCTGGAATTATCGCTGCCGCGAGCGGCTGAAAGATTTGCGTCGCCACGTCCTTTGAATTTTACTTTGCTGTTTTTATTAAATTTTGTTCCGCCGCTTTCGGAATTTAGATAGTTTTGAGTGTTTGTAAAGCCTGAACTTTCGAATTCCAAGCTAGTAAAATCGTCGTAACCGCCCGCTGCGCCCGCGTAGTTTCGTTTTACGGAAAGATCCGCGGCAAGCTTATCCTCTAGCTCCTCATCCGTCAGATCCTCCATAGCTCGTCTTTTCGCAAGCTCTATACCCGCTAGATCAGATGTTCCTGCGAAGTCGTGCCCGTCATCGTCGTCGGCAAAATATTCATATTTATTCATCTAAAATCTCCATAAATTTAAAACCACGATCTTATCTTTACTCGCCGCCAAGGCGCCTGCGTCAAGATAAATTCAGCTCGAAGCCCGCAGCTCGCGTGTACCCAGCAATGAGCCGTTAAGGTGAAATTTAAAAGTCAAAGTTACGGGCAAAATTCTTCTTTGCAATTTTACCTCGGTAAATGGAATTTTATCTTAACTCGCAAAATTATATCTCGGCCAGCAAAAGTAAAATTTTAATTTAGCGGGCTATTGCGTTTATTTGGCTGGCTCTTTGCACGATATTGTATAGCAGCAGAAGCTTCAAAAGAAGCATCGCGTTAATTTTGCTCGTTTTTTTGCACCGCCTGCTTGGGAAATTCATTTTGACAGGTAAAAATCGAGCTTACTTTACCAAGATTGACTATTTATAAAATTTTGTCAAATCGTCTGAAAAACCGCTCAAAATTTTACTGCGTCTTCGATGCGCCTTAAAACGTTAAGCAAAGTATATCGCTTGCAAGATAAGCTCTATCATCTAAAATGGCGATGAAATCAACGGCTCGTCTGCAAAATTTCGTTAAAGCAAAGGACTAGATTTGGCATTACGCCGCTTGCTTTAGGCGCCAAATTGTAACTCTCGCTCGGTTCTGTATTGCGATGTCACTTAGCTTTTAAAATATGCAGCAGCTAAATCTCATAAAATTATACATTAAATTTAGCGTAAAATTCAACGTTAAACTTTTTGTTAAATTTTATGATTTAGCTATTAGGTGTCCAAAAAAAAACACCGAAAATATTATAAATTTTAAAGCGAATCTTTGAAAGCTGAATTTCAAAATTCCGTAAAATTTTAAAATTTAATGCCTGCAAAATCTGTAAATTTTACAAAATTTCGTCAAAATTTAAAATTCATAGCAATCAAAGGCGGTCATTTCAGTCGAAAAATTCTTAACTTTGCACTTGCGGCTCGAGAATTTTGCGCAAGCTCTTGCGCGTCCGCTATTATAGGGCTTTTAGTTAGGATTTTGCCTAACGAATGCCCGCCGCCGCATTCGCAGCGCATAAACTCGCTAGGGCAGACGCAATCACGTTCCCACGCCTTAAATCGTTCCTTTACTATGCGATCTTCAAGCGAATGAAACGAGATTATAGCGACAGTTGCATTAGTTAGAATTGAATCGCGCGATTTTTGCTCAATGAACGCGA
>NZ_CALHHT010000180.1 GCF_938031315.1 uncultured Campylobacter sp. | reverse complement strand
TAAAATTATATATCTTTTGTAACCTATCAAAACCGACTACCTCATATTTTCCGAAAGCATTTTTTAAAGGATCGTCCTTGTCCTTAAATTTACCTTTCATAAATCGATCTTTATAATTTTCTATTTCAAAATATTTTTCTATCTCTTCATAGCTTAGCCTATAGGGTTCACCGCAATTTTCAATTTTATATATGCCATTTTCATCCTTGTAAAGCCATCCGCAGCAAATACCCTTAGTTACTCTTTTTACATATTCGTCGCTTTTTAGGTCTCTAAAAGAATATTTCTTATCATCGATAAAATTCATAGCTGAAAAGCTCATTATCTCAAGCACGTTTCTTATCATGCCTTTTATGCTAGTTGCCGGGATGTAATACTCTTTGCCGCCGTTTTCATTTATAAAATGACAAAATTCACTAGGGTTTTTGCTGTCTTTTATAAAAATAGGACTCTTGGTCGTTATCTCAAGCTCGATAACTCCGCTCTCGCCGTCTTCAAACGGCACGTCGTGGATATTTTTAAGAACGTCCTCGCTAGCCCAAGGCGGATAGAAAATTTTATCATTTAGCGGTACGAAATTATATGGGGCTGTTATCATTTTTTATCCTTTTCATCTTTTACAAAACCTGCAAATACTATCTTTTGAAGTTTCAATACCGGCAAACCCTCAAGGGTTCCATTACCTTGAGGCACTTCACAAAACTCGTCTTTTTCATCTTGCCAAATTTGAGCCATTTTTATTTTGACTTCTTTGAATTTGGCAGAAAACTCGGGTTTAAATTTAGAGTGAAATTCTTTTATGTCGGGGTTTTTCTTCTGATCTAAATTTGCGCCCCCCAACTCTGTCTCATCGACAAACCAAGCGTCGTTTATCTGGCGGATAGAAATGCTTTTCTTCAAATTTGCATTAAAAAAATGCGCCTCATAGATTAGCTCGTCTTCGCCTAGACTAGGAGTTCGCTCGCCCGCTAAAAACAAGTGCTTCTCGTCGATTTTTTTGCCCATTAGCTGAATGTAGCCCTCGTAATTCCTTAAATTCTCATTTACATATTTTAAAATTTCGTCTCTATTCTTTTTCATTTTCAATCCGTCTTTCGTTGTATTTTAAGACCTTGCCTTTGAAAAATCCATACCCTTTTGTGGTTGCTCCACCAAGCGACAAACGCCCCTGAACTACGTCATCTAAAGCCGCTTCAAAGGCGCCTAAGGCGTTATCAAAAGCTTCATTCTCTTTATCGCCGCACACGTCGTTTTTAAGCAAAATTTCTATTGTAAATTGATCTCTTTTGGCAATTGCTTTTTCTTGAAACAAAGCCCCGTCAATCGCTCTGCCGGTGAAGCGGTCGATACTAACGTGTTCGAAAACTTTCGTATCTTTTGCTTCGTCGTAATCCAAAAAACAATCGCTGATTAAAATTTTGCCTTTGGAGCCTTTTTCGTTTTTATTCTTTTCATAACCGAAAATTTCTCTTACGGCCTCGTTTTCACTGCCGACCTTAGCTTTTTCGCCGAATTGTTTATTAATTTTATTAAAATAAAACGCCGTTCGGTGCGACAATGCGCCCTTTACCGAGCTTGCCGGGATTAAAATTTTTTGCTCGCTAAGCTTTCCGGCCTTATAGCTGATTATACTTTCTATCACCGGCGCGTGATCGGCTTCGTTATCGCCAAATCCGCTTCCGAACATAAAGAAATCATCGGGCGAAATTTTAAGTTCGTATCTGATAAATTTTTTACTTGCCAAATTACCGTCCGCTGCGCTATCGGGCATAAATTTTACAAACTCGTCGGAGCTAAAATTTAAACTGCTCGAGTATCTGTCCGGCTCAAACTCACCCCATTTTATCTCTAAAATTCCAAGTGAGCCGAAACCTTTCGAGCTTCCGCCGCCAAGCCTTAGCGTAGGATCGCAAAGCAGATTTAAAATTTTCTTAAATTTATCTTCGCTTCCGTCAAACTCAAGCGAAAATTTAAATCTTGTACCTTTAAATACGACTTCTTCGTCAAATTTCCCCGCGTCTTTTGCCGTACCGTTTGCGCCTATGGCAACGTGATCTCTAATCGGCAAAATATCAAAATAGCGCAAAAACTCGCTCTTTTGCAAAAGCAACTCTTCGCAAACCTTGTTATTTTTATCGACGAGCAACAGAGCGTTTGAGATAATTAGTCTTGAGCCTTTTTGTTTATTTGGATCTCGTTCGTCTTTCGTACCGAAAATTTCATTAACATCATCTTCGCCCTTGCAATCTTCAAACGCCCTACGTAAAATCCCGGCAACCGAAGTACCTAGAATCATCGGTAGGCCGTTCCAGTCTCTTTGTACCGGTGCATCCAAAAATAGATCATTTTTGCCGCCTCCGACTTTTAGCGGAGTTTTGGCCTCTATGATAATGTGCGCTAAGAATCTTTTCATTCTTTTTCTCCTTTGATTTTTGGCATTTGCATAGATAATAGCAAGGCAAATTTA
>NZ_CALHHT010000179.1 GCF_938031315.1 uncultured Campylobacter sp. | reverse complement strand
TGGATAATCTCGACGGGCGCAGCGTAAATCGCGCGCTAGAAGGGCTAAATTTTGCCCGCACGATATTTATCGTATCGTCCAAATCAGGCGGCACGATCGAGACGATCTCGCTTTTTAAAGTAGTTTTGGATCGCTTCGGCGTGCGCGATCTAAAAAGCTTGGCACGCAATTTCATCTTCATCACCGACGCAGGCTCGCCGTTAGATATCTTCGCGCGCGAGCACGGCGCTAGCGTCCTAAATACGCCTCGCAACGTCGGCGGTCGCTTTAGCGTGCTAAGCGCGATGGGGCTCGTGCCCGCAGTAGGGCTAGGGCTCGATGCACACGCGCTTCTGAGCGGTGCGGAGGAAGCAAAAAGAGCGTATCTGGATGAAATTTTATCCGCAAGCGGCGAGGCAGCGCAGAATAAAATTTTACAAAAAGCCCACCACTACGCCACGCACAGAAGTGCGAAAATCAACGTCCTTTTTAGCTACTGCGACGCGCTGCGCGGCTTCGGCGAGTGGTACGTGCAGCTCTGGGCCGAGAGCCTGGGCAAAAAGATCGGCTTTAGCCGCGAGGGGCTCACTCCTATCGGGCTTTCGGGCTCGCGCGATCAACACAGCTTCCTTCAGCTCATTATGGACGGCATCAAGGACAAAACCGTAACCTTTCTAAAGATCGCAGACACGGGGCTTTCGGACGCCGTACCGCAGCTCAGCCTAGAGCCGCTTCAGAGCTGCGACTTCGTAAACGGCATGCGCCTGAGCGAGGTGCTAGGCCGCCAATGCGACGCCACGCTGCAAGCGGTCAGCAACGAAGGTATCAGCGTCGATCTCATCGAGGTTTCGCGCCTGTGCGAGCAGAGCGCGGGATTTTTGTTTTACTACTTCGAGCTGCTGACCAGCGCCACCGGAGCGATCCTAGGCGTCAATACCTACGATCAGCCGGGCGTCGAAGCGGGCAAAATAATCTTAAAATCGATGATTTTAAAATCGAGGGGTTAAATTTAGCTTCTATTTTGCGGGGTCGTGAAATTTCACTGCGTTCGATTTTGTTTAGGCTAAATTTTTAGAATTTTAAAATTACCGCTGTGAAATTCTGCGCGTAAAATTGACGCCGCGGAATTTTGATTTCTCGCTATGAACATTTGGAATTTTGTCGCAAAATTTCACGGCAGAATTCCAAGATTGCACCGCGAGGCGTAAAAATTTTGCGACTTGCAAGCGCACAGGGAGATGAAATGAAAATCACAGAGATCGATCACTTCGTCCTAGTTACGGAGGATCTGCAAAAATGCGTGCAATTTTACGAAGGGATTTTGGGCTTAGAGCACGTTTGCGAGGGCGGCAAACACAGCCTGCGCTTCGGCTCTTCAAAGATCAATATCCACACCCGCGCGGGCGAGTTTGCGCCGTTTGCAGCGCGTCCTAGCGCAGGCTCGGCGGACTTTTGCCTCATCTGCGAGGGGCAAAGCGCGCAGCAGCTCAAAACGGAGCTTGAAAGCAAAGGGGCACAAATAGAGCTTGGCGTCGTGCCTCGCACCGGCGCGCGCGGCGCTATGCAAAGTATCTATCTGCGCGATCCTGACGGCAATCTCGTAGAGCTCGGCGCATATGAAAGCGGCGATGATTAGCGCGTAAATTTTAAAGGCAAAATTTCAAGCGGAGCGTTAGAATTTAAATTTTCTAAATTCTATTTTTCATTAAAGATCGATATTCTGCGGATTAAATTGTTTATCCTGCGGTACGCTAATTATGTATCGTTTGTATATTTTTTAAACCTTATCTTTTGTTTTTAGAATTTCATAAATTTGTTCATTTTATTCACTATTATTTTTGCAATATCATAAGGCGGTTTCCAAAATAAATATCCCTCTGTAATATCTATATTTAGCGTATCCAAGAAATATTTTTGCAGCTCGCCAAACTCCTTTTTATTATTGATCGTAAATACTTCAGAATCGCGATCATTGCATATCAGTAATTTATCACAAAGCAAGAACCTAACGGTTTTCTCAAATAGAATATAGTAGATAAATTTAATAATGGGCATCAGCAATAAGCCCATAATTATAAAAATAAACATATAAAATTTAAAGTTGTATAATGCCACGAAGATCATTATAAATAAAACTAAAACACAAAATTTAATTTTCACATCAAAGGGCGCAAAATTAGGAATCATATAAGCATATCTGTAAACGGAGATGTTGTTTAGAGCTATCTCTTTTTCGCATTTTGTTTTATTTTTAAATTCTATTTTGTCCTTCATAAAGGTTATCGTTTTTTTGCTATTTATAAAGCTCGCTGCGTATATAAAGAAAAATGCGGTGCCATAACCTAGCAATATTTTCATATAAAACCTAAATTTATACTCACTGCTAAAATGATAGGTCAAAGAACAAATTAACAAAATTCCAAGAGCTATCAGCCAAAACAGATCGTCTAGCTTTTTTATAACTATCGGATCTTTGTCGTAATCTCTAAACTCAACCTCTTTGTTCCTTGTATCCATAACCGCCCACTTTAGCTAAGATAATATTTTTCTATTTTATCTATATTGATATTTTTTCGAACTAAAAACCATTCTTTTATTTCGTTTAGCCTTTCCGCATCATATACGCAAACTAAATAATTTTTTGCCGATAAAATAGAGCTTAAATAATAAGTATTTTCCTGCTCATAGTACGGATAATCCACTACGATTGCAGAAAAGAATGAAAAATTCTTAAAATTGCCTACAATTAAAAAGTGAAAAAATATTTTCAAAAAGATTGCAGAAAGTATTGAAAAAATGAAGAATAATAAAATTTGCGATGATAGAAACGATAGTGCTGCAATAGAAAAAATTATAATAATATTATAAATGAAGCGACGAATCTTATCATCGTTGCAATATCCCCAAAATGGTCTGCCTATCACATCATTTAAATGAAGATTGTTGGTCCTTCTCTCAAGCTCGCCGTTGTTATAGAAATCTATAGAATTATTCATAAAGTAGATTTTGCAATTATTGTTGCTAACGCAGCTGCTATAAATAAGTCTCAATACTATCGCTATAAAAATTCCAAATATAACGCTAGAGCCTATTTCCATCATCGATATATGGTGTTTTGAAAAAATTAAATCCCATATACTTAGGATATATCCACCTAAAATCATAGGCGCGTATAAAAATGTAATTGTAGATATTAGCAGCCTCTCATAATTTTTTACTATTATTGGATATTTGTCGTAATCCCTGGCTTTGGGGCTCTGCTGCAAAGAGCCGCTATCATCCGAGATAAAATTTTGCGGCTCTGCGTTGTTATCACAGGCAG
>NZ_CALHHT010000178.1 GCF_938031315.1 uncultured Campylobacter sp. | reverse complement strand
AATTACCGATACGACGAAATTTGAATCCGAACTGGATGAAATTTTAGAATTCAAACAGGGCGATATTGTAAAATGTAGAGAAAAAGACGGCGATTTATATGCTTTTGAGCTATTATAAAAACCCGCCTTATAAATAGCAACGCGCTTATCATATGGCTTGATTTAATCCCATTTTTCGCTATAATGAGCGTCAAATTTCACTCACGGGGATAGCGATGAGCCTTGTTTCTTACGAATTAAAAAAGCAAAAACTAGATGGAGCACGCAATGTGGCGCTTTGGAAGGCGCGTGGCGGCGTGGCGGCGGTAGTACTGGCGCTGTTTATTGCTATGCGCAAGGATTTCGGAGATTTCTCGTTCCTGTTTTTATTGGTACTGCTAGCTCTTGCTTATCCTGCTTACAAATACCTAGCTGTGCGCATTTCGCGTAAATTTGAAGCGCTCAGCGAAGAGGCTTTTAAAAATGAATTTCTGCTTTGGATCGCAAAAGAGCTGCGTCTTACCTTTCAGCCTTTCGGCGCGTTTTTACTCGATGAAATTTACAAAAATCCGCTCCGTAAAGAGGCAAATCTATGCACTTGCAAGCACGCGATAGTGGGCAAGACGCCCGAATTTGGCATAAAAATCGGCGACATCTGCCTAAGTCGCGATTTCGATAAAAACAGAGAAAATCGGGTATTTGAGCTGGATAAAATTTTGCATCTTAAAAAAAAGGATGATACGGCGATCTTCGACGGACTTTTTGCAAAATTTGATTTTAGCGAGACTTTCGATAGCAAAATTTTAGTCGTACCGCGCGGAGAGTTCATCTTCGGCGCATCGGATCTGAAGCTGCTTAAAGACAGCCCACACCTAAGCGCGTCGTTTGATGTTTATCTAAACAATCCCGCCGCCGCCGCATTTTTGCAAAACAAAAAAATTTTAGAAAATATGCAGACGATCACCGTAAATTTGTTCGGTAAAACCGAGCTTTATCTGGGCGAGAACAGCCTCGTAATCGGCGTTGAAAATAGCGAAATTTTCAAATCCGCGCCGAGCTCGCAAAGCGCGAAGCTGCTCGAAAGCCTAAATAAAATGATCGAGATCGCTAAAATTTTTGCTTATCTTAAAAAGCTCGGGCAGGTAGAATAAAAACACTCGGTTTTGTAAATTTAAAACAGGGTTGCAGCGCGCGAAATAGAATTTACGATAAGGGATAAATTTAAAAAGGAGGGGCTGCATTATGGATATAAACGAAATGCAAGCTAAAACTCGCAGTATGCGCGCCCTATATGTAGAGGATGATAATGAGGTAAGGCAGCAGACCGCGAAAATTTTAAAACTATTCTTTCATCAAGTTATCGACTGCAGCAACGGACGGGAAGGTATCGATAAATTTAAAGCGAGCAAAGCGGGTATTGTTTTTACCGATATCAATATGCCGGGCATTAACGGGCTTGAGATGATAGAGCAGATCAAACAGATCGATCCTTTGGTAAAAACGGTTATCTTCTCGGCTTACGATGAGTCTAAATTTTTCACCAAAGCGATATCTATCGGCGTGGACGGCTATATTCTAAAGCCTTTTACGACCGAGGATCTACTAAGCGTGCTTGAAAAAATCACGCAAAGCATCGAAATAAAACTGGGAAAGTTTATTTATCTAAGCGGCGATTTCGTGTGGGACAAGCAGAGTTTAACCCTATGCAAGGCGGGCGAAATAATCAAACTAACCAAAAACGAAACCTCTTTGTTGCAGCTGCTTTTAAGCTCTAGCGGGCGGATCGCAAGCGGCCTTGAGATAGAAAACGAGCTGTTTGAGGACTATGGCGGATATGACGACAAACGGGTAAGAAATATCATATCCAGATTTCACAGAAAAATCGGCTATAAGCTGATAGAAAACATCTACTCGCAAGGATATAGAATAAAATGGCGATAGTGGACATCAAGAAAAACCATCAGAGATTTGAGACGATATTTTCAAATTCCGGCGTCGGCATCTTCATCGTGGACAAGAAAAGAAATATTATGGAGTGCAACGAGACCTTTTGTAAAATTTTCGGCTACGAATACGACGAGATCATCGGTAAATCCGCGCAAACCATACATCTAAGCGAAGAAAAATACTTGCATTTTGCAGACATCGCCTTTAATAAAGTAAGAAAAAATGAGGCCCTGCAGCTAAACTACGAGCTAAGGCACAAAAGCGGCAAAGGGCTGTGGATTAGAATTTCGGGCGACTCCATATCGGGAAATGACGAGGTGCTTTGGATAGTGGTAGATATCACCAAAAGAGTGATGGCGGAGAAGAAATTAAAGCAAAGCAGGCTAAAGGTCAAACGGCTAAATTTAACGCTCAACCACGAGATCGAGGAGCAGCTAAAGCTCATAAGGCGCCAAGACGAGCAGCTGCAGTATCAATCAAGGCTCGCTCAGATGGGCGAAATTTTAAATATGATAGCGCATCAATGGAGGCAGCCGCTGTCCGCTATCTCGGCTACGGCTTCCTATCTAAGCACCAGCTGCTTGATGGCGGATAAATTTGATAAAACGGCTCTTTTGGAGGAGCTAGGCAAGATCGAGCAGTATTCCAAGCACCTATCCGAAACGATCGATGAATTTAGAAATTTCTTTAAGCCCGCCAAGATCAAGGAGGTTACGAGCTTAGAGGAGCTTTGCAATATGGCGATAAATATCGCAAAAGCGATACTGCAAAACCAAAAGATTAAAATTTACGCGAAATACGGCTGCAACCAGACTTTGCTCACATATAAAAACGAGGTTTCGCAGGTTATTTTAAACATCATAAAAAATGCGCAGGACGCATTTTTAGAAAGAAATATCGACGATGGGGTTATCGAAATTTCAACCTACATCGAAAAGTCCTATCTTTGCTTAAGCGTAAAAGACAATGCAGGCGGCATCAAAAAGGAGATCGCGGATAAAATTTTCGATCTGTATTTTTCTACCAAAGCCAGCAAAAACGGCACCGGCATCGGGCTATATATGTCAAAGATCATCATCGAAGATCACTGCAAGGGCTCGCTCGTCGTAGAGAGCCTAAAAGGCGGTTCAAATTTCATAATCAAGCTTCCAAAATGAAGCTTTTCTGAGACAATTTAAAATTTAATCCAAATTTACGCTACAAATGGGCTGCACTCTTTTTATATAATTTATCAAAGATTAAATTTTATGTAAGGAGGAAGCGATGAGCGAACCTGAAGAGAAAATTTATCTGGAGGAGCGGAAGCTTGTTAGAAGGTATTCTCCGCTCACATCGGTGCTTGTAAACACCCTGTTTTTGTTTGTAGTGTTTTACGCGTCGTGGTGGATCTTTCAAGACCCTAGGGGACTGATGAGGATGTATACTCCATACGTGGGATATATGTGGTGCAGATGGCTGCTCGTGGTCATCATCTGGATCGCATATATTTTTGATTTTTGGCCATTTAAAAGGGAGTGGCTCTATACGGCGGGACCGGCGAAAAAGGGCATTATCTTTACGGTGATGGTATTTTTTACCTTCTTCGTATTCTTAAAGATATTCTTCGAATTTATTCTAGGCGAGCTTGCCATATCGTATTTTAGCCCGCGAAGGCTTGCGGAGCTTGGTATAACCGATTTTTACGCCCTTGAATACTCGGCTCAGGCTATTTTGATGTTTGCAGCTATCGCGTCGTGGCTAAGTCCTTCTTGGGTGGTGGCTGCGGATAATTCGCCGTGGCAAAAGCTAAAGCAGCCTGTTAAAGGCTTTACAGTTTTTATCTGGACCTTTTTGCTAAGCATGATCGTATATTTCGTATTTTTCCACTCGCAAATGGGAATTTTATTCGATCCGTGGCAAAAATACACATCCATCACTCCGCCTTGGTGGCATAATTTCGCCGATACCGTGCACGGAAATTTCAATATCGCGTGGATTATGTGCTGTACCGTTATGGTGTGGGTGTATGAGACCATCTGGGAAAGGTATCCTTTTAGCCTTATTAAGACGAACTGGCTTAGAAGGACGGCATCGTTTTTCGGCATTATAGCGATGGCGTTTTGCTTTTCGTTCTTCTTTTACTATCTACAAGAACTCATCTGGGGCGTGCATATTAGAGGCGACAGGAGGCTTTTTGCGCCCGATTGGCGATGGCTGCACGTAGGCGAGATAGCTATATTTTGGCTGGTGCCGGTGTTATTTATTAAATTTTACTGCAACAACGCGGTCAATAAATTTTCAAAGCCCGTCAATATCCTTCTTAGAACGATCATAAGCATGGTAGCGGCTATCGTTCTATACTACGTCTATTATCAGGTCTCGCACTTTTTGCTGGGCACTCAAAAGGGCTTTTCGCATCCGCAACAATTCCCGATGATTCCGATGATCTGGTTTATCAATGTAATGCTGATAAATTACTGGTTTATGGACGGCTGGCCGGGCTGGAAGCTTGCCGGTAAAAAAGAAGAAGCGGATGAAGCGGGCGAGGAAGATGATTTTGGAAATAAAAATTCCATCAAAGGCTTGGTAGTGGGCTTTATAATAGGCGTGATCATCTATCTCGCCGTAGTTTATCTAGCGCCTGTCGTGGGCAATATGCTTACAATTTTTAAATAAAGGATATGAGATGAATGAAGCTAGAAGAGATTTTATAAAAGGCGGTGCGGCGGGAATAGGACTCGGCGCGCTCGCATCGATGGGGGTATTTTCATACTCTCCTGCGAGGGAATTTTTTCTTCCGGATGAAGTGCGAAAGATGACCGATTTTGGCGCGATTAAAAGCGTTGAAGTTACCAATATCTCCGAAACGAGCTGGTTTGACAACTCGATGCTGATGGGAGATATTAAAGGCGCAGGCGGACTGCTAGTCAATCAATATTTATTTAACTGGCCACCGTTCGGTAACGGCAAAGGGCTTGCCAAAGGCAGCTACGAAGAGGGAATTTCACAAATCAAGCATCTTCTACCCGATAATATCGATGAGGCGTGGGAGGTAACCAAAAAACTTTCCGTAAATCCCGATAACGCGGGCGGCTACTCTGCTCTCATAGAGATAGAGCGTCTAAACGGAGAAAAGAAAAAATATCTGCTTGATTGCGGCTGGTCCTACAAATGGATGCACGAGTGCTTTAAGCGGGAGGGGATCGATAAGATGCTGCAAAACGGCGAGATCGACACTCTCATAATGTCGCACGAGCACTACGATCACTTTTGGGCTTTACCCGTCGTTTTAAAGTATAAGCCCGACATCAGGATCATCATACACGAAGGATTTTACCCGGAGGGCAGACAATATATCAAAGATTCGGGACATAAGGGCGAGCTTGTAGTGTTTAAAAAGGGCAGAAACGAGATTGAGCCCGGAATGTGTACGTTTTGCTACGACTGCCCTATCATTACGAGAGTTTTTGGCGAACAGTCGATATTCGTAAATGTCAAAGACAAAGGTCTTGTGAGTATTACGGGATGTTGTCACCAGGGCATTATTACATTCTCCGATTCCGCATACAAAGAGCTAAAATACGACAATGATCAGCTCTATGGTCTTTACGGCGGACTTCATATCTCGCCGTTTGACGACTGGGATCCAAAATACGACGATCTGGTTATCGGACTGAAAAGATGGAACTACCAAGTCATGGCGTGCAACCACTGCACCGGTCTGCTGACCGTGCAAAAATTCGTCCGCGAGGGCTATCCGATCGTAAAGGGCACGGCTAGATTTAGAACCAAAACGTCCGATTATCTAGGCAACGGCGACAAGGTTAAATTTGGATAAAAGCATGGAATTTCAAGATATTTTCCCTTTGAAATTTAAATACTCGTTTGAGGATTACAGGTCGCTTATGAGATGTATATTGATGAAATCTCTTTACGATAGCGACGTAAAATCCTCAAGCAGGTATAAGGGGATGTATAAGGGGAACTATTTTAATGAATGCTGGAGCATAAAATTCGGCTTTTATAGCGGAATTTACGGCATCGTTTTGCGGGAGGTGAAAGAGGGCGCGGGCGTATTTGAGCTTTATTATTTCCCCTCCGCAAACGACGAACTGCTCGGTAACGTCTCGCTTTTTGAAGCCGTTTTGACCGGAGAGCCGGAGTTTTTAACAAAAGTGCGAAATTTCTCCGCGCACGAGGAGCTTTTAAATAACTTCTGCGTCGCTACGATCTATTTAAAGCCGCAAGAGCAGGGCTTGACGCTATCTTTTGAAACGAAGCTCAGAGATAGATCGTACGCAAAGGACGGCGTCTGCGTAGAGGGCAAGCAGATCATCGCAAAAGAGGGGCTTGATAAAAATTTCCCCTGCTTTAGGGTATCGCTTGCGTTTATGAACTTTTTGCATATCGCGCTTTGTAAAATTTACGAGCCGCGCTACGAGAGCTTTGAAATTTACAAAAAAGCGGCTCGCGCCGTGATCTACGGCAAAGATCGAAATTTAAAAAGCAAAGAAGATCCGCTCTGCGGCGAAATTTTTGTAAATTTAATCTACGGCGCAGAGGACGCGAGCGACGATCGCTTTAAATTTAATGACAGATCTTTTAAGAAGCTGCCAGGCTCGGCGCCTTTGTTTAAATTTTTGCTGCGCTTAGCCAAAGAGGATAAAAAGCAAATTTTTATGCAAGGCGGCGAGCGGCCGAATTTTTTCATCATCACCGGTTATCTGGGCTCGGGCAAGACGAAATTTATTCAAAATTTCATCGAGCACGAAACGGCGCAAAATAGATTTACAGGCATCATCCAAAACGAGATCGGTAAGATCGGCCTCGACGGCGCGCTGCTGGACGCCAAATACGCGCTCGTAGAGATCGACGAGGGGTGCGTTTGCTGCTCCATGGCGGGGCAGATCAAGCTCGCGATTTCGCAGCTAAAGCCCAAAAAGCCCGACAGCATCGTGCTTGAAACCACCGGCGTCGCCAATCCTTTCAATATCTTAAGCGAGCTAAACGAGATAAAAGATGCGGTCAATCTATGCGCCATCGTCACCGTCGTCGATGGAGCGAATTTTTTAAAAGAGCGCGGCAGATCAAAAATAATGCTCGAGCAGATCAAGGCCGCCGACGTCATAGTGCTTAATAAAATCGATCTGATCTCAAGCGAGCAAAAGGAGCGGATACGACAAGCTTTGATCCAAAACAACCGCTGCGCCGAGATATTTGAGACGGTGGGCGCCGAGCTAAATCCAAACTACCTACTCTACCGCCAGAGCGACACCTCCTATATGGCGTCCGTCCTGCTCGAGGGCAAGATGGGCGCGACGCACGAAGACGAGGGGATAGTCTCGTTTAAAAAAGACCTTCCTGAGGCCATCGATAAGCAAAATTTCATCAAATTTATGAGCGATATACCGGAAAATTTTTACCGCATCAAGGGGCTTGCGAGCTTTAAAGGCGACGAGGCTCAATACGTCGTGCAGTTCGTAAACGGCAAATTTGAGATAACGCCTTTTAGCGACCGCAAATGCTGCGATAATTTTTTGGTCTTCATCGGACGAGAGATAGATGAAAGCGCTTTAGTTATGGATAAATTTATAAATAATTAATCAAAAATAGACAAGTAAACGCCTTTTAGAGTTTTGATCAAAACTATTGCATAAGCAACCGACAATTCAAAACAAGAGCAAAATAAGCTGTGACTTTGGATTTATTATTCCCTACAGATTTGTTAAGATCTTTTTTATAATATCCATAAATATAGTATATTTATCCTTTTTCATATCATTTTTGGAAATATTATTTATGAGCCTATTTTTAAATTCTTTAATTTT
>NZ_CALHHT010000177.1 GCF_938031315.1 uncultured Campylobacter sp. | reverse complement strand
AGCTGGTGAGAATATAGGCTAATTTGTGGCGTCTTTCGGACGCTTTTTGCGGAGCTTGCTAAAATTTTGCTTGGCAGACTATTTTGTCTAGCCTGCGCAAAATTTTAGCCGCGCAACCCCAAAAATCGCCTCGAAATACTTGCAAATTTTATTTCGTATCGCAGGCTAAATTTAACCTGCGATACTTTTAAATTTAAAGTCAAATTTATAAAATTTACTCCGCCAAAATTTAAAACTCGCAGCGCGACAACGCCAAATTAAATTTAAACCTGCGCGCAGGCACCACAAATATAATACTTAGAAAAAAAGAGAACTGTTTTAGAAATTTTAGCCAAAAGTGCACCGCGCACAGCTCAAAACATAAAATTTAAAATAAGCCGTTTTCGATATAATTTTCAAAAATTTCGGAGCGGAAAATGGGTAGAAAAGAGCTTCTGGGCGGCGCAAAACGTATCGTCGTAAAAATCGGTACCTCAACGCTTACCAATGCAGACGGTTCGCTAAATGAGCGGCTCATCAAAAGTCTAGTCGCGCAAATTTGCAAGCTAAAAGATGCGGGCTTTTGCGTGGCTTTGGTAAGCTCGGGCGCCGTGGGCGCGGGCATGGGGCTGCTAGGCATCGCACAAAGACCCAAAATTTTAAGCCGCAAGCAGGCTCTAGCGGCGGTCGGACAGGTCGCGCTGATGCATCTTTACGAGCGGCTATTTTGGGCGCATGACCGCATTATCGCGCAGCTGCTGTTAAGCCGAGGCGATTTTAGCGACAGAGTGCGCTATCTTAGCGTGCGAAACGTCTGCGCGGAGCTACTCTCGCGCGGCATCGTACCGATCATCAACGAAAACGATCCCGTCGTAGCAGATGAACTGAAAGTGGGCGACAACGACACGCTAAGCGCGCTCGTTGCGGGGCTAATCGATGCTGATCTGCTCGTGATTTTAAGCGATATCGACGGGCTGTACGACAAAAATCCGAGCGAGCATGCGGACGCGAAACTTTTAAGCTTTATCGAAAAAATCGACGAGCGCGTCGTCAAAATGGCAGGCGGCGAGGGCAGTAAATTCGGCACGGGCGGCATGGCGACCAAGATCGCGGCGGCGCAAATGGCAAATCAGATCGGAACGAGCCTGATCATCGCAAACGGGCGTACGGACGGAATTTTGCTTAAAATAGCGGCAGGCGAGGAGGTCGGCACCCTCTTTAGCGCGGGCGCGGTGCGGCTTAGCTCGCGTAAATACTGGCTCGCATACGGCGCGATCAGCAAAGGCGCGGTGATTATCGACGCGGGGGCGGCAGAGGCGATAAAATCGGGCAAAAGCCTGCTTGCGGTCGGAATTACCGAGGTGCGCGGCGAGTTTGAGCGCGGCGAGATCGTAAACGTCTGCGCGACCGACGGCAAGCTGCTGGCGCACGGCATTAGCAACTATTCAAGCTGCGAGCTTGCGCGCATAGCGGGCGTAAAAAGCGATGAGATAGAGCAGGCTTTAGGCTACAAAAGCGACGATGACGCGATACATGCGGATAATATCGCGCTACAATGAAATTTTAGCCGTGTTCGCGCGTTTAAATTTTAAACAGAGGGCGAAGATAAAAAAGATTATATTTTTTGCGCTACTTTTGACGGGTGCAGCTTGGGCGTGCAAAGAGGCAAATCCTGCTAGAATTTTTATAGAGGCTAACGACGAGGATCAAGGCGGCACGCTAAACCGCACCGAGTGGGAGAAAGCGGTACCCCCAAAGAATATCAAGCTAAAATTTACGGCGCAAGGCGCGGCGTAGACGGCAGAATTTGATGAGCTGGACACCGATAAAAACGGCGAGCTAGACGTTCTTGGGCTGCGCGGATATTATAGCTAGTGGATTACGTAAAAGCACTATGCGCGAATTAGAATGAGAAGGTTGGGCGTAATGCCGAGAAATAGCTAAAGAAGGGATTTATGGCATGAGTTTGGCTGATAGTAAATTTACAGCATAGGGAGAAATCTTTGAGAAAATGAATAAAAGCATACTTTACAATACCGCCACAAGTACGGCAGTGGCGATATTCTTTGCTAGGCTAGCCCGCGTAGCTTGCGATTTTTTATAAGTCAAGGAAACAAAATGAGTGAAATTTTGAATGAAAATATAGAATTTGGAGTGTCTTTCCTTTCGGATACTCGCTTAATTCATAGCGATGAGACCTCCAAATTGGTACTATTATAACAAAAGATGATTAAATGTATCTTGAAAGTGTAATCTGTAAAAAACTATGTGAAAACTTAGACTGTGATGCAACGAAAATGCCGGGCTTCGGTAAACTTAAAAATTCTATTGCACTGCTTCATAATAAATATTTGTTGGGTGCTTGCAAAGAAGCTGCCGTCATTATTAAAAAATATGCCAAAAATAATGTTGACATCTTTGATTTAGTCATTTCAATCTATAATAAACGCATAAAATCGCACCACGAAATGTTTTTAATCATCCATATTTTTGAAACGGCATTGCGTTCTAAAGTTGCACTAGTACTATCTGAAATTTATAGTTCAAATTCTAACGCCGACGACTGGTTTTTATACGGAAAAAATGCGAAGCTAATAAAACAAGCTGCCCACATAGCGCAGACCAAAAAGGTTAATCTAACAGAGCAAATGAATAGCTTTGAGGTGCTTGATTTATTTACGCTAGGTGATTTGCAAAACGTCATAGGCTCGAATTGGAGCGATTTCAGAGATATTTTTGCAAGCGTGTGCGAATACAAGGGGCAAAAGTTGCCAGAATACGGCACAAAAAATAGTCTTTTAAATGTATTTTCTATGATTCGTAAGGCACGCAATGATATCTTTCACAATAATCCGCCAAAAACAAAAGCAAAATCAATAACTGTAAATATTGAAATTTTGCTATTACGACTGGGGTTTAACCTAAATGATGCATTTAAAAATATATCAAATTTAAACCATATGGTAAACTTAAAATATAAATATGATTAAGGAGCGAAAATGAACGAAATTTTAGATATCTGTAAGCGCGCAAAGGCCGCTTGCGGCGAGCTTTTGAGGCTTGGTAGCAAGGCTAAATTTGAAATTTTAAACGCCGTGTCGGACGAGCTGCTCGCGCAAAAGGACGCGATAAAAGAGGCAAACGCCAAAGACCTTGCAAGCGGCGAGAAATCGGGCCTTAGCGCGGCATTGCTAGACCGCCTAAGGCTAACGGGCGCCCGTATCGAGGCTATGGCGCAGGGCGTGCGCGAGGTGGCGGGCTTCGCCGAGGTCGTGGGCGAAAATCTAGGCGGCTGGAGCCATCCAAACGGCATGCAAATCAGCCGCGTTCGCGTGCCGCTGGGGGTACTTGGTATCATCTACGAAAGCCGCCCAAACGTCAGCATCGACGCGGCGGCTCTGGCGCTAAAAAGCGGCAATGCAGCGATCCTGCGAGGCAGTGCTAGTGCGCTAAATTCAAACATTTTTTTAGTAAATTTATTTAACGAAGCGGGGGCGAAATTCGGCTTACCGACGGGCGCAGTGCAGCTCGTGGAGAGCGCTGAACGCGAAGTAGTGGCGCAAATGGCGAAAATGAGCGAGTATATCGACGTTTTGATACCGCGCGGCGGCAAGAGCTTAAAAGATTTTATCGCGCAAAACGCGACCGTGCCGATCATCATGACGGGCGCGGGGGTGTGCCACATATTCGTCGATGAGAGCGCAAATTTGAGCGAGGCCGCGAAGATAATCAAAAACGCCAAAACCCAGCGCCCAAGCGTCTGCAACGCCGTTGAGTGCGTACTTTTGCACGAGCGCGTGGCGGGCAAAATTTTACCGGGGCTTGTGCGCGAGATGCCGGAGGTCGAGTTTCGCGTAAGCGAGCAGCTGTTAGGCGCGTGCAAGACGGGGCTGCGAGGCGCAAAAAACGTCAAAACGGCTAGCGAGAGCGACTTTGGCGCGGAGTTTTTGGATCTCGTTTTGGCCGTGCGCGCCGTGCGAGATACGGATGAGGCGATCAGCTTTATAAACGCGCATTCTAGCGGGCATTCAGACGCGATTTTGAGTGAAAACTACGCAAACATCGAGCGGTTTTTAAACGAAGTCGGCAGCGCGGTCGTCTACGCCAACGCCTCGACGCGCTTTAGCGACGGTAGCGAGTTTGGATTCGGCGGCGAGATCGGCATCAGCACGCAAAAGCTGCACGCCAGAGGGCCGATGGGGGTGAGGGAGCTTACGACCTATAAATACATCGTCCGCGGAGGTGGGCAAATTCGTTAGCGGCTCGTCTTTTTCAAAAGGCTCGTCTTGCGAGCGCTTTTGAGAAAGATTTGAAATTTTAAATCTGCGACAAACCGCCTTCGCTTCGTTACACTCGCAACTGCAAGCAGAACGCAAAATTTTACGCTCCGCAGACTATATGCCTAGCGCACGCTAAATTTTGCTTCTTTTGCTTACAACTGCGAGCTTGCGAAGTAGAAAACTCGTAAAATCATCTCGCGATATTTTGCCTTTAAATTTTGCATTCAAATTTTAATTAAATTTGCATTACGGCTTAAATTTAGACTTAATTTTAAATTTTAATTCGCGATGTTTTGTTTTAAATTTCGCAGCCCGCAATCATAAATACGCCGCCGTTTAAAGCTCGATTTCGCCACGTTTTCAATCAAAATTTAACTACGTTTTTATATAATTTCCCAGAAAATAAAAACTTTTTTCAAGGCTCAAAAATGCAAGAAAATATAACCGATGAAGGCAGAAAGCAGATCATCGAAAAGGCGAAAGCCGAAGGAATGAGTGCGGCGGCATTTATGCTCTTTACGATGCTACTACCTTATGCCTCGGACTTTTTTCCGCAGTTACAAAATAAAAGCAGCGGCCCGACGACGGCGCTAGTCGTAATTACGCTTATGTATTTTTACAGAGCGCTTAAAAAGCTTCAGCCCCTGTGCAGAGCACGTCTCATCCTGTTTTTTACGCTTTATTGGACGAGCAGCATAGCGGTTGCGATATTTTTCGTGCTAGCTACAGTTTACGAAGCGGAACAATACATGTTTATTTTGTTTGTTATCGGCTTATTCATTTCGTTGGTCTTTTGTATGGTCTGCTGGATGATTTTAAATTTTAAGCTTGCTAAAATCACGCAAAAACCGCTTTTTAAAATTTACGCTCTGTGTTTCGTCGCCTCTGTAGTTTCTAGCATAGCAATAGTGGCATTGGGGGCTACAAAACACGACGCGATCTACTATATCGATACCGCATTCAGCGTGATAACAGGAGCGCTTCTGATCGTCGCGTGGCATAGCATAGACAAAATAGAGGAGATGTAAATTTACATATCTGCTACGATTTTTAAAATTTAGCGCAAGGAGTGAAATTTGAAAAATTCTGCGGCGAGCGCGCAAAGAATCCGCTGCGATTGGGCGGAGAAAAGCGATCTGGAGCGCGTATATCACGACGAGGAGTGGGGCAAGCTCATAAAGGACGATGCGAAATTTTTCGAACTCATTGTGCTCGAGGGCTTTCAGGCTGGCATCTCATGGCATGCGGTGCTGCTTAAGCGCGAGGCGATGCGAGCGGCGTTTGACGGATTTGACGCGCACAAAATTTCGCTCTACGGCGAGGAGCAGACGGCAAAATTTATGCAAAATCCCGCGCTCATCAGAAACCGCCTAAAGCTAAACTCTCTCGCCG
>NZ_CALHHT010000176.1 GCF_938031315.1 uncultured Campylobacter sp. | reverse complement strand
TCAATCAAGATGTCTTAAATGCTCTTGATGCCGAAATACAAGACGATGAAGTGCTTCTTTTTAGAGAACAGTCACTATGAAATAGTGAAAAAATAGTAAATTTAAAATTTATAGGAAAATTATTAAAATACGAATTTGTTAGGAGGGCATGGTAGATCATCAACTTTACAAAGGCTCTCTATTTTTTGCCCATCAGAAGCTTTGAGCTGCCTAGCATTAGCCATTTGGCTTCGCGCGGGCCCATAAAAAGCCCCTGCGTCGTATCTATAAGCTCGACCCGCTCATAGCCCTGCTCCTTAAGCCGCGCGATGAAAGCGTCCATGTCGCCGTAGTTTCCGCGCGAAAAAAGATCGTGGATCGCGAAGCTGCCGCCCTTTTTAAGCACGCGGAGCGTCTCTAAAAGCAGCTCCTGGCGGTCCTTGCGCATGATGTTGTGATAGACGTAGTTGCTTGCAACCGCATCGAAGCTGCCGTCCTCAAAGGGCAGCTGCGTGGCGTCGGCCTGCTCGAAGCTAGTGTTTTGCACCCCTTCGGCGCGCGCGTTGGATTCGCACAGCTGCTTGTTAAAAGACGCATACTCAAAGCCCCAGCGATCGACGCCTAGCACCGATGCGTGCGGATTGCGCTTAGCCACGGCGATCGTTAGCGCGCCGCTGCCGCAGCCCACGTCCAGCCCGCGCCCGCCCTCAGGCAGATCTACGTATTTCGCCGTACCCTCTACGATCGCGCGCGAGAGTTGGCGCTTGCCGCCGTAATCAAACGCGCGGTACCACACGACGCAGTAGATCGTAAAGCCGATCAAAACCAGCGCCGCTGCGCCGAAAAGCCCCGCAAGAAACCACCTCAGCACGCCGCCCACGAAGGCGCCGAAAACGCCGAAAACCAAAAACAAAACTAATGCTATGCCCGCACCTGCGGCAAAGCTCGCGATCATACCCTTAGGCACCCAGTTTTTATAGTCCGGTTTCATCTTCGCTCCTTTTATTAAATTTAATCCCGCGGCGGCAAAGCGCGCTGCGGCGAAATTTTAAATTCCGCCCATAAATTTTAAATTTCGCAGCTCAAACCTCGCTTAAATTTAAACGCACGCTAATAGGTGTATTTAAACTCCGCGTAATAGTTGCGCCCTGGAGCCGGAGTATAGACGTCCGAGCGTAAATTTTGGTTGTAATTATACTCCTCGTCAAAGACGTTTTTGACTCCCGCGCTTATCAAAAATCCGCTTGCGAAGCGGTACGCAGCGCCCAGATCCACGATCGTGCGCGAGTCGATCCTATCGTGGTTGGCGTCGTGAGATGATGAGAAATATTTAAAATCGCTCATCAGCGTTAAATTTCTAATCGGCTCGTAATCGACGCCCAAAACGAACTTCGAGCGCTCCACCAGCGGAACCTGCTTACCCTTATTCGCGCCGGATTGGATCTTGGCGTCCACGTATGAAAAGGTCTCGCTGAGCTTTAAATTTGAAAGCAGACTTTGCTCTGCATACAGCTCCACGCCCTTGCGGCGCGTCTCGTCGATATTGATAAAATGCCAACCGTCGGTGATCGAGCTGCCCAGGGTTTCGTTTACGATCTCGTTTTTCGTATCGGTCCAAAACAGCGTCGCGCTTACGTATTGCCCATAGATTAGATCCTTCATGCCGATCTCGTAGGTTTTAAAGGTTTCGGATTTGAGGTTATTAAGCACGTAAGGGCCGCTAGAACTTAGCTTATCGATGAGCTGATTAGGACCCGGCGAGATATAGCCGCGCTCAAATTTAAAATATAGATTGCCGTCTTTGGAATAATTAAAATTCGGCGTAATCTCAAAAGCGTAGTTGTTTTTATGATCGCTTACTCGGGTACTATTTTGCGTCTGCGAGATTATGTTTCCCATCCTTTTTATAGTAGTCGAAACTCTGCGATTTACTTTGTATTCGGCGCGCTCAAACCGCCCGCCAGCACTAAGTGAAAATAGCTCCGTGAAGTCGTGCTTTTCTAAGGCATAAACCGAGTGCGTCTGTTTTTGCATATCAAAGATCGTAAGTTGTGAAAGGCTCATCATAGGATTTATCGCGGTATTAAAATCGATCCTGCGGAAGCCCTTGTTTTTGAGATAATCATATCCCGCTATGAGCTCGTCGTTATCATAGGTAAGCTTGCCTTTTAAATTTGCCCCCTCTTTGCGATCTTTCATCACAAAGCCCTTTTGTAAAATTCTAATATCTTGGTAATAAGGCTGTAAATTTGCTTCAAATCTATCGCCGAATTTCACCGCATAATCCAAGTCAAAATTTAGTCGCGTGCTTTTGGTAAAGGTCCTCTCACCTCCTTGTTGGCGACGATCTTCCTTGAGCTCAACAAGCCCTAAACCCGGTACATCATGCGTCCTAGCGCGATAAAAGCTCGGATTAAAAGAGAGGCTTTGGTCATCTGAAATTTTATAATTTAGTCCAAATGATGTATAGTAGCCTCGCTCTCTTTCACCCTTACGGTATCCATGCTGATCAAAGCCCTTTATTGCGGTCTTTAGAAATAGATTTTCGCTCACATTCCCGCCTGCGCCGAAATTTAGATCTTTATAATTATACGACGCGATCTTGGTGGAGACATTGGCGTATGGGTATTTTGCGCCCTTTTTTGTGATGATATTTATCACGCCGCCGCTGGTGCCGCTGCCGTAAAGCACGCTACCGCCGCCGGGGATGATCTCCACGCGCTCGATATCTTCGATTGGAACTAGATCGATCGGGATGCTCGTCGGCGTCGTGTCGATCATATTGAGCGCGACTCCGTTAAGAAGGACTTTGACGGAGGTATTTGCCTTCTGACCCTGTCCGCGCAGATCGACCGTATCGCCGTGAAAGCTAACCCCCGGCGCCTTTTCTAAAATTTCGCGCAGATCGCGGTAGCCGCGGTTTTCCATATCCTCCGCGGTGATGACCGAGACGTTGCGAACCTCGTTTTTAAGCATATCCTCAAAGCCCGTTGCGGTAACTACGATGGTGCCCAGCTTTGTGGCGTTCGCGCCGGAAGCGCTTTTAGGAGCGGCGGAATTTACCGCTTGCGCGCTAGGCGCGCTGATATTTTCGGACGTAGCGTTGTTTTCGGCTCCGTTTAGTTGTAAGGCGGCGCACAAACTTAACGCAATCGCAGCATTTGAAAGATAAAATTTCTTAAACATCACTCTCCCCTATTTAAAATTAGAATTTTGCGAATGATTTGCAAATGCTATATTATAATTTCTCTTGATTAAATAATAATAAATTTCAAAGATTAAAGATAGATTTTTTAAAATTTAGGCGTAGTTTGGATGAAATTTTGATTTCGAGCGTTTTGCTGGGCGCGATAAAATTTCGGTTTTAAATTTAGACTCTTTAGTGGTTTTTATTTCTTAAAGCGGCGAGTTTATGGAGCGAATTCGGATTGGAATTTTAAAATTTAGACCTTGTATTTGCCCGCTTTGCCGAATTTCGCCTCGATTAAAAGTACCAAAATGAAGAAAATTTTTTCGTCGTTGAGCTTCGCAAGCTCGCGCAGGCCTTGATCTGCGCTTACAAGCTTGATGCCGTTTGATTTCAAAATCGTAGCGAGCTCGTCCGGCTCAAAGCCCATTTTACCAGCGATCTCTCTAATATTATAGGACTCGATCGCGCCTATGATGCGATCCATATTACAAAAGCCGGGATTTTTGCGGCTCAAAACCACGTCCAAAAACTCGCCCCAGAGCTTTACGAGCTTCTTTCGCCTTGTGATTATATGCAAGATCGCGACGCAAAGCAGGCCGAATCCAGCGATCTTATGCAGGCTCATCCACGCCTCGTCATATTCGCCGCGCGCGAAATTAGCGCCCGAAAAGCCCAAAATGCAAAGCGCGCAGCCTAGCAGCACGATGAGCGCAAATTTATAAACAATCCCCGCTTTAAGCATAAAATCTCCTTGCTTCGTTTTTAAAATTTATCGGCTTAGGCGTAGCGCACGCGAACGCTACGGCGGCGTTATGTCTCGTCGGTCGCCGCTATCGTATTGCCTCGGCGTTATTGCGCCACCCGCACCGCTGTTTCACTTATACGCTCCGCGGGTCGCCATCATCGTATCGCTGTTTGCGCTACTTGCACTGCGTCTTACCTACATACGCATCCTGTCGATCGCGGTTGCCATATTGCGGCATTTTATGCTGTCGTCGCCGCAATCACGCCGCGCCGTCTTGTGCTGCCGATCCGCCGTCACGGCCGTGCTGTTCGCTTCGATCGTAGCGCCGTTACGATGATGATTTGCCCGAGCGAAGGTTATGTCATACGGCGCCGAGTAGGTACGTATCGCCGCTCCGCTTCTCGATCACGGCGT
Source organism: uncultured Campylobacter sp. (assembly GCF_938031315.1). Lineage (GTDB taxonomy): Bacteria > Campylobacterota > Campylobacteria > Campylobacterales > Campylobacteraceae > Campylobacter_B. Next base: position 88 of record NZ_CALHHT010000176.1, on the reverse strand, counting down.
GCCGTCTGCGCCGCCGATGTGTTATACACGCCATCCGACGCGCTACCGACTTATTGCGACGCCCACGCATCGCGCCGCTTACGTAGCC
>NZ_CALHHT010000175.1 GCF_938031315.1 uncultured Campylobacter sp. | reverse complement strand
ATTTCAGCACAGCGCATTCTAAAAAGCAGGATTTAGCGTCGCTTCAAGCTCAAAATTCCGCCGCGCTAGAGATCCGCAATGTTGCCGCGCTGCAGCAAAATTTCGTTTCGCAGTCGCAGAATTTTACGACGCCTGAGGTGCGAGACCATAAGCTCGCCACGCCGCAGCTTCGCAATTCTGCCGCACAGGATATGCAAGCTGGAAGTTTTGCCTCTTCTGGTGCTCAAAATTCCGCCGTGCGCCAGCCCGAGGAAGCGCGACACCTTGGGGCCGCGAGACAACCTCAAGCGGGTGACAAATCAAAATATCTCGCAAATGCAGATTTTAAAATTTCAAGCGAGGCGGAGTTTTTGAGCGCGATAAAAGAGCGGATTTTAGTGCTTTTTGAGGGGCTAAACGCTTTTGAGAAGGGCGATTTGAACGCGCGTGTGGAGCTAAATTTAAAATTTATGGAATTTTTGCTTGCAAGTATCGAAAACCGACTTGAAAATCTATCAAAATGACGATTTCATCGCGCTTTTAGATTATCTTAAAAAATTTAGCTCGCGTATCTATCTAGTAGGCGGTTGCGTGCGCGATCATTTTTTAGGGCGGACAAGTGCTGATGTGGATGTGGAGCTTTACGATGTGGATCCGCGTCGCTTCGAGCAAATTATGAAAGACTTCGGCGCACAGGGCGTCGGCAAAAGCTACTTCGTCTATAAATATAAAAATTTCGATGTTTCGCTGCCGCGCACCGAGAGCAAGATTGGCGTCGGGCACAAGGGCTTTAGCGTAGCTTTGGCCGCGGATGAGCGTGAGGCCAGCAAGAGGCGTGATTTTACGATTAATTCGATTATGCTAAACGCGCTTAGCGGCGAAATTTTGGACTTTTACGGCGGCATTAGCGATATAAAATTCCGCGTCCTGCGCCTTGTAGATGAGCGCAGCTTCAAAGAGGACAGCCTGCGCGTCTTTCGCGCGGTGCAGTTCGCCGCGAGATTTAATCTGCAAATCGAAACAAAAACGCTGCAAATTATGCGCGCGATGGATACCTCCGATCTAAGCAAGGAGCGCATAAAATGCGAGCTTATAAAGCTTTTCGGCGCGAAATTTTGCTCCGTGGGGCTTGGTGCGCTGCAAAAGCTGGAGCTATTTCATAAAATTTTTGGCACTCGCATCTCGGATGCTTTATCGATCAGGGCAAAGCGCTCGTACAAAGCGATATGTTTTTTCTCTACGCCCTGCTAAATTTACTGCGGCTAAATAAGCAAGAAATTTTAAAAAATCTCGGGCTGAACGCGCTTTATAAAAGGGTGATCGACGAGCCGTTTTACGCCGAGACAGATGATGAAATTTTATGCAAGATCGCGCTTAAAATGCCGCTTAAGCGCTGGCTCGGGCTTTATACGCCGGCGCGCGTAAGAGCCGCGCAAAGGCTTGGAATTTACGAAGCTAAATTTAAAAGCGCGGTAAGCGGCGCACAGCTCGCGCGCGAGGGCTTTAGCGGCGCGCAGATCGGTAAAGAACTCGCAAATCGACAAGAGGCTGAGATAAAGGCGTTTCTTGCGGGGCTAAAAGCGTAAATTTAGAGAGATTTCTGTAAAATTGCCGCTTTATTCGGGAGTTAAAATTTTATGAAAAAATTCTACCGCCGCGGCGAGAGCTGCGGACGAGACGGCAA
>NZ_CALHHT010000174.1 GCF_938031315.1 uncultured Campylobacter sp. | reverse complement strand
ACAACCCCGATGGAAAGACAGCTATGCGCAATAATGCCAAGCAACGTATCCACAGAAAATTGCGTATTATTTTCCAACCAAACCATGGCAATGGAAAGCAAGACTGTGAGGACTAAAATGGCGATATAAGGGTTAATTTGTAAAAAAATACCAAGCGCAACACGGCGCAAACTTAATGCCTAGCGAGAGCGCGATAAAATATGAAATTTTATTTAATAAGGCTAAAATTTTCAAGCGCCTCTTTCCGATCTACACTGTCTCGGGATTTTTGCTTCTGATCTTTATCTTTTTGCGAATGATGAAGCCCGCTCTTCGCTTAGGCGGCGCATTTAAGCTCGTTTATATCGTAAATATCATCGCCTTCATCGCGCACACCGCAGGTCTTGCGCTACGCGGCTACGTCTCGGGGCACGCGCCGTGGAGCAACTCCTACGAATCGCTCATCTATATCGCGTGGGCGCTGTCGCTAAGCGGAATATTTTTCTCGCGCAAATCTGCAATCTCGCTGGCGCTTACCTCGATAATGGCGGGCATTACGCTGATGGTGGCGCATCTTAGCGACATCGATCCGCAGATTACCAATCTACAGCCGGTCTTAAAATCATATTGGCTTACGATCCACGTTTCGGTAATCACCGCAAGCTACGGATTTTTAGGGCTTTGCATGCTACTTGGGATTTTCACCCTCGTGATGTTTTTATTCGACAAGAAAAACCCCGAGATCGCTCGCAATATCGCAGAAGCCACGCATATCAACGAAATGTCGATGATCCTAGGTCTTTGCCTGCTGACGGTGGGCAACTTCCTAGGCGGCGTGTGGGCGAACGAAAGCTGGGGGCGCTACTGGGGCTGGGATCCGAAGGAGACCTGGGCGCTCATTACGATTTTCATCTACGCGGTAGTAGTGCATTTTAGGTTTATGCCTAAGCTCAATAATCAATTCGCCTTTGCCGTAGCCTCAATGTTTGCGTATTTTAGCGTCATAATGACCTATTTTGGTGTAAATTTCTACCTAAGCGGCATGCACTCCTACGCTAGCGGCGAGCGTATTCCGGTGCCGGGCTGGGCGTACGCGATGGTCGCTTCGATGGTGGCTCTTGCGATCGGAGCGTATTTTCGCTCGGGCAAAGCAGCCAAACTCTAGCGCGGTATGGTTTTAAATTCAGCGAGATTCCGCGATTAAAATTTGCGAAGTCCGCTAAATTTAAAATTTCAAAACCATAGCGATCGGGGCGAACTTTAAAATTTCAA
>NZ_CALHHT010000173.1 GCF_938031315.1 uncultured Campylobacter sp. | reverse complement strand
GGCCGTAGGTTCGAATCCTACACGGGACACCAATAATCCTTTAAAATCATAGAATTCTAATCGATGCTTTTTAATTAATACACTAAATTTATAATCACGATGCTTTTGTAAATGCAAATTGGGGCTACTCGATAGTAATAAATGACTTTTTCGATAATGTATCCGAGCGATAGGATTCGATGCATAGATAAAATTTAATAGTCACAGCCAAAAGCACAAAACAATCTATCTTTGATACCGCAATAGCCAAATGTCATCCTTACTCTTTAGTAAAATAGCATTGCTGATTTAGCGCCAATATATAATTTTGCTAAGGTTTGCACAATATGATCTTTCATATAAAAAACGCCTTAGTAGGGAGTTTTATCAAAGCAGTCTTTACATTCAGCCGTAACGCCCCAATATAGAAATAAATTATTTAAAATTTATCTATTTTCGGAATTGCAGGTTTTAAATTTATCATAAACCAATACTACAAAGGTAGAAAGCATAAGTCCTATTATTGCAGATATTGCTAAAATGATTAGTTTTTTAGGCTTTGCTGGGCGATCAGATAAAACTATATTAGAAATTATATGAGAAGTTTTAAAATTAAAATCAGAAAGCCTATTTTCTATAATGCTCTTTTTCTTCATTAAATCAGGAATTTGTACTAGAGTTATAGCACTAATTTCGTCACTTATTTTAGGTATATTGTCGTTTAAAATTTTGTCTTTTATATTCATTAACTCCATCAGTTTTAATTCGCCAGCATCGCTAAGCTTTTCTTTCTTGTTCAACATGTCTATTTGATCATCTATTTTGGCTATCTGAACACCTTTTAAATATTCTATGCGTTCTTTTAAATTACGAATTTTATCATTTTTTAAATAACTTACCTGCGAATCAATACTTATCAATTGTTCACGTAAAACCTTTTTATATTCATCTAAAACTATAGCATCTTCTTCGCTTAAATCTGCCACCATCTCATCTATATGTTTTTTTAGTAATTCGTTCGATTTGGCAAACGCCGTTATAATAAATATATTGGCGCTATCTTTATCAGCGACGATACTATCAACCATTACGTTCTTGTCCTTAATATCCTTTAGTCCATCAATATATTTTACTCTAAGCTCATGCATCCGAACGGATCTTTCGGTTATATACTGTGGCATACCAGTTTCATTATTATAATAGGCGGTTTCTACCGCCGCCGTTGCTTTATACCACGGAGTAGCAAATAGAATGTACAAAAGCCCAATCGCAATAAATCCACAAGTTACTATACAAATTTGCTTTTTATATTTCCATATCTTTTTTGCCAAATCTAGCAAATCGATCTCATCATCTTTACAATAATTCTGTTGCATATTTCTTCTCCAAATTTAAAATTTAAATTGCGCCCTCACGAACAAGGACCACCTTAAAGGTTTTTATGATTATCACGATGTCGTTCCATATCGACCAGTTTTTCATATACCACGTATCCATACCCGCCCTGGTCGCAAAATCCACATCGCTGCGCCCGCTCACCTGCCAAAGCCCCGTAATGCCGGGCTTGACGGCCAGGATGAGATCTGCATATTCGCCCATATCTTTGCGCTCGTATTGCGCGCACGGGCGAGGACCTACGATGCTCATTTCGCCCTTTAGGACGTTGATCAGCTGCGGAAGCTCATCAAGCGAGCTTCTGCGCAAAAAATTGCCCAGCTTCGTGATGCGCGGATCGTGCTCGTATTTGTGATATTTTTCAAAATACTCCACCTCTTGCGGATTTTGCTTTAGATACTGAGCTAAAATTTCGTCCCCGTTTTCTTTCATCGAGCGAAATTTCAGGCATCCAAACGGCTTACCGCCGAATCCCATTCTTTGATGCGAAAAAAATATGCGCCCTTCCGGTTCTTTTAGCTTCATCATCAGCGCGATTATACCAAAAATAGGCACCAACAAAGGAAGCGCTAAGAAAATTAGCGCTAAATCAAGCCCGCGTTTAAGAGCTAAATTTAAAGGGCTTTTCAGAGAATTTCGTATCGCAAAGAGGCTGGTGCGCGAGGCAAAAACGCTGTAAATATCTGCCTGAGTAAAATCGTATGAGCGCAGCACGGGGGTGAATAAAATTTCTTTGTTCTTTCTGATATTATGCTCGATAAGCTCGTTCAAGGCTTTCGCCCCAAGCCTGCTTCCGCCGATAAATAGCACATCGTAGTCCCTGCCTAGCGCCCTTACGTATCCTAAATACGCGCTTTCTAAGACGGCGCTCTCAAACTCCTCGCCCTCGCCTAAAATTTTCGCCCTCTTTCGCCATAATCCAAATTTAAAAAGCTTCCTTTTCGTTACGAGCTTCAAAAGCGGCAAAACCACCGCCATAAAGGCAAAGCTTAGAATAAAGCTGGCGCGTGAAAATTCGTAATTGACTTTGATTAAAGCAAGCAGCGCGAGACTTAGCAAAAGCCCCAAAAAGCAGCTTTTTACTAAAATTCTACTCTCGTGCCAAAAATCATATCGCCTCGAATAGATCCCTTGATAGAAAAACAAAAATATCATTATTACATAGGACGGCGCGAAGCCCTGATACCTGCCGATGTCTAGCAGCACGCTATCGCCGTAGAGCAGATTTTTAAGCACCACGGCAAGCCCGAAGCAAAGCCAGATGCCGAAAATATCGACTGCCAAGATTATCAAAACGCAGAGTTGCTTTTTCATCCTAGCTCCTATTAAAATCATCTTGCAGGCGCACGATATCGTCCTCGCCGGTGTAGCTACCGACTTGAGCTTCGATTAGCACGACGGGGATTTTGCCCTCGTTTGCGAGGCGGTGGACCTCGCCCATCCTAATGAATGTCGATTCATTCTCGCGCAGCAAGAAATTCCGCTCACCCACGGTCACGGTCGCAGTGCCGCTAACGACGATCCAGTGCTCGTTGCGATGGTAGTGCTTCTGCAGCGATAGCCGCTTGCCGGGCTTGACGACGATGCGCTTGATCTTGTAGCCGCGCTCATCTTCGAGCACCGTGTAGCTGCCCCACGGGCGGTGCGTCGTTACGTGCACGCGTGCCAGATCGCTATCCTTCAGCCGCTCTACCACCTGCTTTACCTTTTGGGTAGAGCCTTTTTTACATACGAGCAGGGCGTCCTTGGTATCGACGATAGCGAAATCCTCGACGTCTATGGCGGCGATCGTGCGACCCGAGCCGATGATGAGATTGTTTTTAGAATTTAGAGCGATATTTTTATCGCTTGCAGTGTTGCCGTTCGCGTCTTTGGGCAGCTCGGCGTCTAAGCTATCGAAGCTTCCCAGATCGCTCCAGCCGATGTCTGTAGGCACGACTTTGGCAAGGCTCGTGCGCTCCATAACCGCGTAGTCGATGCTATCTACTGGGATCTCTTGCATATCGCCTAGTTTAATTCTAATCGGATTTTCTGCGTTAGAATTTTCGTGCGCACGGACGCAGGCTTCGTAAATTTCAGGGCTATGCGCTTTTAGTTCGCCTAAAAATATGCTCGCTTTAAACATAAACATGCCGCTGTTCCAGTAAAAATTCCCCGCCGCTATGTAGCTTTGCGCCGCCACAAGCTCAGGCTTTTCGTGAAATTTTAACACGTCCTCGCCGCTTGCTTCGATATAGCCGTAGCCCGTATTTGCCTCCGTGGGCTTGATACCAAACGTTACCAAAAACCCCTGTTTTGCAAGCTCATGCGCGCGCAAAACGCTGTTTTTATACGCCACCTCATTTCTAATTAGATGATCGCTCGGCGTTACGAAAACGATCTCCTCGGCCTTTAAGCTCAAACACGCAAGCGCGATCGCAGGAGCCGTGTTTCTGCCGACGGGCTCGAGTAGAAATTTCACGCCACGCGCGCCTAGGGCCTCAAGCTGATCGAGCGCCAAAAAATACTGCTGCTCGTTCGAGACGACGAGCGTGCGCTCGCATAGCGGGGAGTTTCGCTCGTAGCTCATCATAAAAAGCGAGCGGTCGTCAAAGAGGCGCACGAACTGCTTTGGCATAAGCGTACGGCTGATGGGCCACAGCCTCGTGCCGCTGCCGCCGCTTAGGATTATATTAGTCATTTTGGTCGTCCTTAAATTCCTCATATTTTTTCTCGACGTAGCTTTTGATCTCGGCTTCAAAGCGCGCGCGCGAAAATTTTAAAGAATTTTCTCTGATTTTTGTAGGCTCAAATTTATCATAATTTTGCTCAAATTTAGCTACGGCGGCGAGCAGCTCCTTTGTATTTTGCTCCATAAAATATAGCCCGCTCTTGCCATCAAGCACCGTCTCGCGGGCGCCGCCGCGCCCAAAGCAGATCACCGGCGTACCGCATGCCTGCGCCTCTACGGGCGTAATGCCGAAGTCCTCCTCTGCGGCAAAAACAAACGCCTTAGCCCGCCCCATAAGATCTGCCATCGTTTCATCGTCTGCGAAGCCCAAAAGCTCGATATTTTTGCCCGCTTTTGATTTTATTTTGGCCATATCGGGCCCGTCGCCGATAACGAGCAGCTTTTTATCCGTCTGCGAAAACGCCTCGACGATGAGATCAATCTTTTTGTACGGTACCATGCGCGAGGCGGTGAGGTAGAAGTCCTCTTTGGCTTCGCGCAGCGTAAATTTATCCACGTCCACGGGCGGATAGATGACGTCGCTGGGCTTGCCGTAGGTTTTTTGGATACGGCGCGCGATGTAGCGGCTGTTTGCGACGTAGTGATCCACGCGGTTTGCGGTGCTCGCATCCCAAAGCCTAATTTTATGCAAAAAATACTTTGCCAGCACGCCCTTTAAACCGCGGTCCAGCCCGCTTTCGCGCAAGTACTGATGATACAGATCCCACGCGTAGCGGATCGGCGTGTGCACATAGGCAATGTGAAGCTGATTTGAGTGCGTCAGCGCACCCTTTGCGACGGCATGCGAACTGGATAGCACGACATCGTAGCCGCTTAGATCAAACTGCTCGATCGCAAGCGGAAATAGCGGCAGGTAGTTGCGGTATTTGTCCTTTGCAAAGGGCAGCTTCTGGATAAAGCTCGTGTGAGCGTGCTTGCCTTTTAAAATTTTATCTCGGTCGGCACCCTTTAAAAAGTCGATGAGGCTGTAAATTTCAAAATCATCCCAGATATTGGTAAAACTCTCGACGCATTTCTCCGCGCCCGCATAGGTACTAAACCAGTCGTGGATAAGGGCTTTTTTCATTGCGGCTCCCTAGTTGATCTATTTTCAAATATCTGCTCGTAAATTTTTTCCACTTTACGAATCATAGCGCCGATATTAAATTTATCTTTAAAATTTAGCAATGCTTCGCCTCGCATTTTACCGTATATTTTCTCATCGTTTAATAAAATTTCTATATCCCGACACGCCTGCTGTGCGTCCTCAAACAAAAATCCGCTTTTGCCGTTTTCTACAACCTCGTTATTTCCCACAACGTTTGTCGCCACTATAGGGATACTGAGCGACTGCGCCTCTATGAGCGCATAAGGCAGCCCCTCCCACCTGGATGTAGACAGGTAGATGTCCGTAGCGGATAGATACGCGGGCACTTCGTCGGTAAAGCCCGTAAAGATTATATTTACGCCGTCTTTTTGCGCCATAGATTCAAATTTTACCCTATCGTCGCCGTTTCCGAGCCATAAAAAAACGATACTTGATTTGTCTTTAAATTTTTTGGCTATCTCGTACGCCAAACTCATATTTTTTGCGTAGTCAAATCTCGAAATGGTCGTAACTACCCTTTTTCCTGACAGATCAAATTTTATCTTGGCGTTATCGTCTTTCAAAAGAGCTTTTATGCCGTTATATACGATCTCACTCTTGCTTTTTTTAAATAATTTAAGCTTTAAACAAACGCTATTTTCGCTATTTGACACATTTATAAATTTATCGGTAAATAGCGTTAAAAACCGCTCCAAAAAAATATATGCACTCTTTTTCAAAAAGCCGTATTCTCCGATATGAACGCCGTGTAAAGTGTGGACTATTTTTAGCCTTGAATTTAAAATTTTAAGCATCCGCGAATAGATACCAGCACCCTTACCGTGGGAATGAATTATTTTTATATCGTTATCTTTTATGAATTTATTCAGTCCAAGGAGCTTTTTCGCACTAAATTTTCTATGCGGCAGGGTAAATATATCTTTAATCTTTTTTGACTTGCTCCACAGATCATAATAGGGCCTATCTTGCGGACA
>NZ_CALHHT010000172.1 GCF_938031315.1 uncultured Campylobacter sp. | reverse complement strand
CTGCAATTAAAGGTCGAAATTTCGCCGTGGCGATTGAAAAACGCCTCGAATTTTGCAAATTTTTCCTCGGTGATGCCCACGTATTTGCCGTATTTAGAAATAAATTTACGACCGAAAAAATAGCATAGATAGTAATTAAATAGCGCGCCAGTAATGCTACCGCCTAGCCCGCAAACAAAGGCCGCAAGAAAGCTCATCTGCGATTTTGAGGCTAGATAGCCCGCGGGGATCATTACGACTTCGCTTGGAAAAGGAAAGAAACTGCTTTCTAAAAACATCATTGCGAAGATGCCGAAATATTCCCAGTCGGCGACAAATTCTACGATGAAATTTACGATGCCTGAAAGCATTTTAATCCTTAATTAACCTGTGTAAAGCTTGCGCGCTCTGCCGCGTGACGCTAAATTTTATCTTGATTCGCTTATATTGATCTAACGCGGACAAAAGCGCCGTAGTGCAAAAAGACGATTTCAAAGCCCAATCAAAATTTTGCTTTTAAAATTTACGATAAATTTAGAGCTGAAATTTTCTCGCGAAGTTTGATCTTAAATTTACGTCAAATTTACGGCAAAATTTCAGCGCCGAGTCCAAATCAAACGAACCGTCCTGCAAAAGAAAAAGGCGCGAGTTAAATTAACGCACTTCCAGAATTAGGTTTTGCACGTAAATTTAAAGAGTCTCGCGCCCTAAATTTAGCGAAATTATTTCGCGTATTCTACCGTGATCTTGTTAAATAGCTCGTTTGCTTTATCGTCGAGCTTTTTATTGACCTTGCCCGGCAATAGCTGGTTTTTGATAAGATCTTTTACCTTCTCAAACGGCATAGTCTCGGCCTTTTTGCTGCCCTCTTTATAGATGATATGATATCCGAACTGCGTTTTTACGGGCGTCTTGCTCATCTCGCCATCTTTTAGCGCAAACGCCGCTTTTTCAAACTCCGGCACCATCATGCCTTTGCCGAAAGAGCCTAGATCGCCGCCGTTTTCTTTCGCGCTCGGATCAGTTGAAATCTCTTTGGCTAGTTTGTTAAATTCCGCTTTAAGATCCTCTTTTTTTACCTTGGATAGCTTTGCAATAGCGTTTTTAGCGCTCTTCTCGTCGGCTACTAGGATGTGGCTTGCGGTAACGGAATCCGGTTGCATGAAGCTTTGTTTGTTCTCGTCGTAGATTTTTTTCGCTTCCTCGTCGCTGATGCTTACGCCTTTAGCCTCTTCGCGCTGCCAAAGATTAAAAGCGATGCCGTCTTTAGCTAGCTCTAGCTGACGTTTATATTCGTCGGTGTTTTCAACGCCCGATTTTTTGGCCTCTGCGACTAGAAGTTTATATTTGATCATATCATCGATTAGCTTCTTTTTGTCTTCTGCGCTTAGCTCGCTGCCTTGCAGATTATTTTGCGCCAAAAAAGGAGCGATCTCCTCGTCGGTAATCGTGATATTTGCGTCTTTTACAGTTGCAAGAACGCCCGCATTGAGCGAAGATATAGCCATAGCGGCAACAAAGCTGAAAGATAAAATTCTTTTCATTATTTTTCCTTTATTCGGTAAATTTCGCGCAATTATAAAAAAAGATAGTAAATAAAATAGCGAATGCCAGCAAATTCGGCGCGAATCGTGCGCCGAATTTTAAAAAGAGAGGAGTTAAAACGATGGAATGATTGCGCCTTTATATTGCGTCTCGATAAACTTTTTCACTTTCTCGCTTTGAATCGCTTTATCTAGCGCCTTGATTTTAGGGCTGTTTTCGTTGCCTTCTTTAACGCTGATGACATTTGTGTAAGGGTTGCCCTCAGCCTTTTCTAAAAATAGCGAATCCTTGATTGGGTTTAAATTTGCGTTAAAGGCAAAATTTGAGTTGATAACCGCAATATCGACATCGCCCAGGGTGCGTGGAAGCGCGGCGCCTTCAAGCTCTAAAATTTCTAAATTTTTAGGATTTTTCGTGACATCTAACGGCGTGCGTAGCTTGGCGTTTTTATCAACTTCGATGAGCCCCGCGGCTACGAGCAGATCAAGAGCGCGGCTTTCGTTAGTCGGATCGTTCGGCACGGAAACTTTGGCACCGTTTTTAAGATCTTTTAAATTTTTAATCTTATGGCTGTAGATGCCCATCGGCTCTAAATGCACGCCTACGGTCGCTTTTAATTTTGTGCCTTTGTTGGCGTTAAATTCTACCATATACGGCACGTGCTGAAAAAATCCCGCATCGACATCGCCGCTATCGGTAGCGAGGTTCGGGGTTACGTAGTCATTGAAAACCTTGACCTCAAGATCGTAGCCTTGGGCTTTTAGATCGGGCTTGATCTGCTCCAAAATTTCGGCATGCGGTATCGGAGTAGCGGCGACTACGATTTTTTCAGCAAGAGCGAAGCTGACGACGCTGGCGCTAAGAAGCGAAGCGAGAAGAAATTTCTTCATATTTAATCCTTTTGGTTAAAATTTCGCGGTATTATAGCAGGTAGAATTTTTAATGTCAAGCGTTTTTATATGATTTTTTAAAATTTTATACAAAATCCTTTAAAAATCAATACTTATAGATATATTGAAATACTATACTTTAATCTATTATCTATATAATATCGCCATTTTAATGAGCGCTTTACATAAATTCCGCTAAAATCGCAAAATTTAAAATTTTAAAAAAGGGCTGAAAATGGCAGATTTTTACGACGCGAAAGCCGTAGAGGAGAGCTTTTATAAAATTTGGGAGCAGCGCGGTTATTTCGAGATCGACGGCAATAAAGATATCCAGCAAAAAGGCAAAAACTTTTGCATTATGATGCCCCCTCCTAACGTCACCGGAGTGCTTCATATCGGGCATTCGCTCACTTTTACGCTGCAAGATATTATGACGCGATACAAGCGAATGGACGGCTATCGCACGCTGTGGCAGCCGGGGTTAGACCACGCAGGCATCGCGACGCAAAACGTCGTCGAGCGCGAGCTTTTGGCACAAGGGACTAAAAAAGAAGCGATCGGGCGCGAGGAGTTTTTAAAGCACGTTTGGCGCTGGAAGGAACAAAGCGGCGGGCAGATCGTAAAGCAGATGAAGCGCCTTGGCGTCACGCCTGCGTGGAGCAGACAGCGCTTCACGATGGACGAAGGGCTTAAAAACGCCGTTCGCAAAGCCTTCGTAAACCTATACGACGCGGGGCTCATCGTGCGCGGAAACTACATGGTAAATTGGTGCACGCACGACGGCGCGCTAAGCGACGTAGAGGTAGAGCACAAGGAGAACAAGGGCAAGCTCTATCATCTGCGCTACTACTTTGCGGGCGGACAAAATTTATCAAATTTAAACGGATATCGAGCGTCAAATTTAAGTGAGAATTCTATTTCAAATTTAACTCAAAATGACGAGGCAAAGTATCGCGATGAAGATTTGCAGGTTGTGCAGAATTTTGCGAGTGCAGATAGAACAAATAGTTCATCAAGCGAGCAAAATTCAAACTCTTGCAAAGATTCGAGCGAGACGAGCCGCAACTACATAGTCGTGGCGACTACGCGCCCCGAGACCTACTTCGGCGACACCGCCGTAATGGTAAATCCCGCGGACGAGCGCTATAAAAATTTTATCGGTAAAAAAGTCGTGCTGCCGCTAATCGGCCGCGAGATTGAGATCATCGCCGACGAATACGTCGATATGAGCTTCGGAACGGGTGCGGTTAAGGTCACGCCCGCGCACGATACCAACGACTACGAGATTGGCAAGCGCCATGGGCTGGAGTTTATCACGGTATTTGACGAAAAAGGAATTTTAAACGAGCAGTGCGGTAAATTTCAAGGCTTAGAGCGACTTGCCGCGCGCGATCAAATCGTAGCGGAGCTTGAGAGGCTGGGCTTTATCGAAAAGATCGAGGATTACAAAAATCAGGTCGGCTACTGCTACCGCTGCAAAAACGTCGTCGAGCCGTACATCTCGCAGCAGTGGTTCGTGCGCGCAGATATCGCAAAAGAGGCGATCTCTAAGGTAAATTCCAGCGAGGCGGAATTTTTCCCGAAGCACTGGATCAATAGCTTCAACGCCTGGATGCGCGAGCTGAAGGACTGGTGCATCAGTCGCCAGCTGTGGTGGGGACATAGAATTCCCGTGTTTTACTGCGACTGCGGCCATCAGTGGGCGGATGAGCGCGAGAGCCCCGATGTCTGCCCAAAATGCGGCGGTAAAAATTTTACTCAAGATCCCGACGTGCTCGATACATGGTTTTCAAGCGGTCTTTGGCCGATCAGTACGCTTGGCTGGGGCAATGGCGAGGCGCTGAAAAACGAGAAGTGGTTTGAGGAGGATTTGAGCGAATTTTATCCGAATACTATGTTAATTACCGGCTTTGACATTTTGTTTTTCTGGGTCGCGCGCATGATGTTTCAGTGCCAAAACGCCATGGGCGAGCTGCCGTTTCGCGACATCTACCTGCACGCCTTGGTTAAGGACAAAGACGGCAAAAAGATGAGCAAATCGAGCAAAAACGTAGTCGATCCGCTGCTAAAAATCGATGAATTTAGCGCCGATATTTTGCGCTTTACGCTTACGATTTTGTGCGTGCAGGGGCGCGATCTACGCCTTAGCGACGATAAGCTTTTGATATATCGAAATTTTACGAATAAGCTCTATAACGCGAGCAAATTTTTGCTTTTAAACGCTTCTAAATTCGATGATTTGGACGTGGCGCGGATCAAAACGAGCCTCGGCAAATATATGCTTTCGCGCTTTAACTGCTGCGTGAGCGCGGTGCGGGAAAATTTAGACGAATACCGCTTCAACGACGCTGCGACCGAGCTTTATAAGTTTTTTTGGGACGAGTTTTGCGACTGGGGCATCGAGCTTAGCAAGGCGGACAAGGCCGCAATCGGCGAGCTGGGGATGATTTTTAAAGAAGCGATGAAGCTACTAAGCCCGTTTATGCCGTTTCTAAGCGAGTATCTGTATCAGGAGCTAAGCGGCACGAAGCTGCAAGACGCGCGCTCCATCATGGTGATGCGATACCCACAGCCTGGCGAGCGCGACGAGCGGATCGAGGAGCTGTTTTCGCTGCTAATCGAAGCGATCGTGAGCATTCGTCGCGCAAAGGCGACGATTGAGCTCGGCAATGCGCGCGTAGCCAAAGCCTACGTCAAATCCGCAGTCGATCTAAGCGCTGCTGCAGATTACATCAAAACGCTAGCAAAGGTAGATGAAGTGGAATTTACGCAGCAAAATATCGCAAATTCCGCTCGCGACGTAAGCGAGAATTTAGAAAGCTTCGTGCCGCTTGAGGGGGTCGATCTTAGCGGCGTGATTTCGCGCCTTAACGCGCAAAAAGCCAAGCTGCAAAAAGAGATCGAAAAGCTCTCAGGCATGCTAAATAACGAAAAATTCGTAGCCTCTGCCCCGCAAGCCGTGGTCGAGGCTAACCGCGAGGGGCTGCAAAGCGCGCAGGAAAAATTCGCCAAAGTATGCGACGAGTTAAAGGCGTTTGGCGAGTAGTCCGCTCGTCTGAGTCTAATTTAAATCAAGGAGAAAAATATGTCAAAGGGTAGTATCGGTGGATTTACTTTAGGCACGGTCATAGCCGTCGCACTATCATGGGGAGTCAATAAAAGCATAATGTGGGCGATAATCCACGGATTTTTAAGTTGGTTATACGTGATTTATTATTTCCTACTGAGGTAAAATTTCATCGGCGGCGCGCCGTTTTACGCGCTAAATTTTAAAATTTGAAGGGTAAAAAATGAGCGAAAAAATCAAAATAGCAATTTTAGGATATGGAAATTTAGGCCGCGGCGTGGAGCTTGCCGCACGAAATAGCAAGGATTTAGAGCTTTCGGCGGTTTTTTCTCGCCGCGATCCGCACGGCGTGAAGACTTTCGGTGCGCCGGTATTTAGCGCGGATGAGATTTTATCACACAAGGGCAAATTTGACGTTTTGGTGCTTTGCGGCGGTAGTGCGACTGATCTACCGACGCAGACGCCCGAGTTTGCGCAGAACTTTAACGTCGTAGATAGCTTCGATACGCATGCAAAAATACCTGAGCACTTCGCCGCTGTGGACGCCGCAGCCAAAGTGGGCGGAAATGTAGGCATCATCGCCGTAGGCTGGGATCCGGGCCTGTTTTCGCTAAACAGACTATTTGGCGAGAGCGTGCTGCAAAACGGCAGCAGCTACACGTTTTGGGGTAAAGGCGTGAGCCAA
>NZ_CALHHT010000171.1 GCF_938031315.1 uncultured Campylobacter sp. | reverse complement strand
TGATGAGCCTATTTCTCAACGCCGCGCTGTGGGGATATGCGCTGATAGATAAGCTCCTTTAGCAGCAACTGCGTATAAAAATTTAATTTCGCCGCAGCGCCATAGATAAATGGTAAATTAAGCCTAAATTTCGTAAAATCGCCGCCAAGACGCGAGGTCGCGTAATACGTTAAAAGGCAAACGATGCAAAGTTCAACCTCATAAATCCCGCTAAATTTAAACCAAATCAACCAACAAATTTAAATTTAAGGCAGAATCATGAAAAGACGAGACTTTCTAAAACTAGGTGCGCTTGCGGCAGCTTCGGCGCAGGCAAAACAATTTGACGCCGCGGCGCAGGCGATATTTGACGAGCAGATGGGGCTTTGCGCGAATAAATTTGGCGCGTTTTACGTAAAAACCATCGGCGGCAGGGTCGTGGGCACAGAGCCATTTGAGGGAGACGCGATGCCAACGGTGCTAAACAACGCCCTAAGCGATCACATTCAAAACGAAACGCGCGTGAAATACCCCTACGTGCGCAAAAGCTTCCTCGAAAATCCCGCAGATCCAAAGCCGCAGCTTCGCGGCAAAGAACCCTTCATGCGTGTTAGCTGGGACGAGGCGATAAAGCTAAGCGCCAAAATTTTGAAAGAAAACTTCGACAAATACGGCTCGGAGGCCATCTACGGGCAGCTTTATCAGTGGGGCAGTCTCGGTAAGGTCGGCCACTCGCAGCGCACCGCAAAGCGCATGCTAAACGCGCTAGGAGGCTACGTGAGCGAGCTTGGCGGCTACTCATACGGCGCGGCGACTGCGTTTTTGCCTCACGTGACGGGCTCGATCGATCCGACTCACGCTCCGACGCGCTGGGAGGGCGTGGTAAAGGAGGCCAAAACGATCGTGTTTTGGGGCACTAATCCCGTCGTCTCAAATAAGATCGCTATCGGCGTTCCGATGCACAACTCCTACGCCTACTACGAGATTATGAAGGATAAATTTAAAAAAGGCGAGATGAAAATTTACAGCGTGGATGTCTACCGCAACGAAACGGCGGAGTATTTCGGCGCGGAGTATCTCGCCGTGCGCCCTTGCACCGATACGGCGATGCTGATCGGGCTTTGCGAATATCTTTACGAAAACGGGCTTTACGACAAGGAATTTATTGAGCGCTACACGGTCGGTTTTGATAAATTTAAAGAGTATTTCACCGGCGCGAAAGACGGCGTGAAAAAGGATCTAAAATGGGCGAGCAAAATTTGCGGCGTGAGCGAAAAGGAGCTAAAAAACCTAGCGGGTACGCTCGCTAAAAAAGACACGCTCATCGTCACGGGCTACGCGATACAGCGTCAGCACCACGGCGAGATGGCGTACTGGGCGCTGATCACGCTAGCTGCGATGCTAGGCGACATCGGCAAGACGGGGCGCGGCTACGTGATGAACGATCAGATGCATAAAAACGCCGATATTAGCTTCATCGCGCCAAAGCTTCAGGCCTTTAATCCCGCGGTAAACGAAAAATACATCGCCCCGCAAGGCAAGCTAGCCAAAGCCAAATACCACGAGATACCAAACAGCAGGCTCATAGACGCGATCATGGAGCCTGGCAAGCAAATCGAGCGCAACGGCAAAAAATACGTCATGCCGCACATCCGCGTGATGTTTAACGCCAACGGCTCGACCTTCACCCGCCACCAGGGCACCAACCGCGCGGTCGAAGCGATGAAAAAGATAGAAGCGATCATCACCACCGAGCCCTTTTGGACGAGTACGGCAAGACTCAGCGACATCGTGCTGCCGTCGGCTCTTGAGTGCGAGCGCACGGACATAGAGTTTGCAAACTCGACTAGCGAATATCTTTTTGCGATTAAGCCGCTAGTAAAGCCCGCGGGCGAGAGCAAGAGCGACTTTGAGATCGCGCGGCTCATCTGCGCGCAGTGGGGCGAGGAGTACGAGCAGGCCTTTAGCGAGGGTAAAACGGAGCTTGAGTGGGTGAAGGAAATCTACGCCGATGCAGTCCAAAAAGCCGAAGGCATGGGCATAGCGATGCCTAAATTTGATGAGTTTTGGCAAAGGGGCTACGTCAAATTTGATAAGATCGACGAGAAAAAGCGGTACTTCACAAACTACGCGGACTTCCGCGCCGATCCCGAGAAAAACGCGCTAAAAACCCCGTCGGGCAAGATCGAGCTCTACTCCGAAGCGGTCGAAAAGCTAGGATATCCCGACTGCCCGCCGCACGCGACGTGGATGGAGCCCTTTGAGTGGCTGGGCGGCGACGTGAGCAAGTATCCTATCGCTATCAGCGGCGCGCACTCTAAATTTAGGCTCCACTCGCAGCTAAACAACTCGCTCATCCGCAACTACGCCGAGATCGCGGGCCGCGAACCCGCGCTTATTAGCCCCGCCACGGCAAAGGCGCGCGGCATCAAAACGGGCGACGTAGTGAGGATCTACAACGACCGAGGCGAGATCCTCTGCGGCGCGCTGGTAAGCGATACGGCGCAAGATAACGTCGTGATCGTAAGCGAAGGTGCGTGGTATGATCCCGCCGTCTGGGGCGAGCGCAGCCTATGCAAGCACGGCAACATAAACGTGCTAACCAAGGACGTGCCTAGCTCGCAGCTATCGCAAAGCAACACCGCGCACACGAGCATGGTGCAGATCGAGAAATTTAAAGGCGAACTGCCGAGCGTAACGGCGTTTGATAGGCCCGCGACAATAGAGGCTTAGCGCGCTTTCTAGCTCTTGTGCCAAAGCCCTACCAGCCGTTTATCGCAAATAAAATCGCTAAGTTTTTCTGCGCCAAGAGCTCGTCCGAGAGGCGGTCGTATTCGCCCCCGAGCCCCATTTCTTGCGCCATAGACGGCGGCTCATCGTCCCAAGAGCCCATCGCACCGAATACATCGGCGATCCCCGCCGCGGCAAACGCCCTCAAGCTCGGCTGCGGCAGCGCTGCAAACGAAACGGCGTAATACTCGCCTACAGCGACTTCGCCCCGCAGCGTCTTAAGCGCATTATCAAACGTCTGCGCAAAGTTTTCGCAGCCTATCTTGCTCGCAAAATCCCTAATTTGCACTAAAACATTCCCGAATTCTGCGCTGTTATCGCGCGCGTTTAGCGCATCCCGCGGCATCCCGCACCAAAGGCGCTCGACGTATTTCACGCACCAGCCATTTTTATCGCAATCATACTTCCACTGCGGCACAAAAATGCTGTCAAAGTCCTCAAAGCGGCAGACGATGCCGTTTACGTTCATCCCCGAAAATCCCAAAAGCGCTCTATCTTTTACGAAAGTTAAAATACTAAGCCCCGCGTCCTTCAAACCGAGCTTTAGGCACTGCTCTATCCGACGCCGCCGTGCGGAGGCAGGCTCGTCCCCTCGCCCTTCTTGCGCGAGCCGACCGATAAAAAACTCGCGCGCTTTTTGCAAAAGTGGCAAGCCCGTGCTTTCGTCGGCGCCTTTTTTTCTCGCCGCTTTTTCATTTGCCGCTTCTTTGCTGTTCGCGCGCTTTTGCTCCGCTGCACCGCCGCTCTCGGCAGTTTTGTCCATCGCACTGCTCTGCACTGCACCGTACGCATCTTTTTGCTCCGCAGCTTTACTTGCGTCGTTTACGCCGTCCTGCGCTGCACGGCTCATACCCTCTGCGGTGCGGAAATGCTCCTTTGCAAACTCAAAATTTAAATATTTTATATATTTTTGATCTTGCGGCAGCGGCTTAGGATTGCCGCGCAGAGCTGATTTTAGCGCAGTACGCACGATAGATACGCTTCGCCATTTATAGATATCTTTAAATTTAGATGCTTACATTCATGCGGCGGATTATTCACGCACGGCGCAGAAATCTAGCTACGATAAAATTAGGCGCCGCGAGCGTGGAATTTTAAAAGCAGCGACCATATCGAAAAAGGCGCCGTTATAAATTTACAAATGCCGCGCATGTCGGTAAAATTCCGAAGCTGAAATCCACGAGCGGCACGGGCAAGGCGATGTGCGTTAAATTTGCGCGCACTCCAAAAACGACAAACCGCTTTAAATAAATTCCAATCGCGCTCGCACCATTAAATTTTAAAAGTAAGTTGCCGCACCGAGCTACAGCAAAATTTAAAGCGAATTAGCCGCAGGGCTCCGCATGATTAGACCAAAAAATCGCGCCGTAAAATTTTAAACGTGGTTTACTATATCCGGACTACCACTAAATTTAAGCAAGGCGATCGCGCTACTGGATCAAAGATCGCGCCGATACCGAGCAAAACGCACTATGAAATTTTAAAGACAAGTCGCCACGCCTACGCTGCCACCAAATTTAAAATGAACCGATCGCACCGCAAAATTTTAAAAGCAAACCGTTGCGCCCAAACTAGCTAAATTTAAAATGAAGCAATCGCTTCGTTTATGCTACGAATGCCGCTCGTCCGCAAGCTGCCGATCGCAAGCCCTACGCCGCGAGTGCCCTACGCTACGACGTTTGGAAACTCATAGACCACGCGGCCGCTTTTGATCGTGCATACCGCAGCGCCCGTAAGCTGCTTGCCGAAAAGCGGCGAGTTGCGCGATTTGGACTTATTTAGCGCCTCGTCGTAAACGTAGGAAATCTGCGGATCGATGATCGCGACGTCGGCCAAAAAGCCCTCTTTGATCTCGCCCTTGTCCTTTAAATTTAAAATTTTAGCCGGATTAAACGAGCACAGCCGCACCATGTCTTCAAGACCGATGACGCCCTCGTTTACTAGCCGAAGCGTAAGCGGCACGAGGGTTTGAAGCCCCAAAATTCCAAACGGCGCGTGGTCGAATTCTACAAATTTATCGTCGGTATTGTGCGGAGCGTGATCGGTCACGATGGCGTCGATCAGACCACTTTTAAGCGCCTCTCTGATCGCCTGCACGTCGCTTTGGGTACGAAGCGGCGGCGACATTTTAAAATTCGTATCATATCCCATCAGCTCGCGCTCGTCGAAGGTGAAGTGATGCGGCGTAGCCTCGCAGGTGACGCGGATGCCCTCGCGCTTAGCCTGCTCGATGAGCTTTAGCGACCACGCCGAGCTTACGTGCGCGATGTGGATGTGCCCGCCCGTCTTTTTGGCAAGCAGCAGATCGCGTGCGATCATGATCTCCTCTTTTTCGCTCGCCATCCCCTTTAGACCGAGTATCGCGCTGACTTTGCCCTCGTTCATCACGCCGCCGTGGCAAAGCGAGCAATCCTCGCTGTGATTTATCACGAATGAGCCGAAGTGCGCGGAGTATTCGAGCGCCTGTCGCATCACGGAGCTGTCGGTCACGGGCAGCCCGTCGTCGCTGAAGGCCACGCAGCCGGCTTCCAGCATATCGCCCATCTCGACGATCTTTGCGCCCTTGCAGTCCTGCGAGATCGCGCCTATGGGCAATAGATCGATAAGCCCGCGCTGTTTAGCCTTAGCGATCATCGCGCGCGTGATGCTTGAGTTATCGTTTACGGGCCTAGTATTCGCCATCGGAAGGCAGGTCGTCACGCCGCCTGCGACCGCGGTTTCGCTGCCGCTGATGACGTCGTCTTTGTATTCAAGCCCCGGGTCTCTAAAATGCACGTGCATATCGATAAGACCCGGCATCACGAGCTTGCCCGCAGCGTCTATGACGCGGTCTGCGGCGGGACACTCGCGCGTGATCTTTGAAATTTTATCGCCCTCGATCAGGACGTTTGCTTCCTCGCTGCCGTTATGATTAACGATCGTGCCGTTTTTTATCAAAATTTTCATCGTGCGCTCCTATTTAAATTTATCGTATGAAGTATCGCCATTCGCATCGCCTCGCCGTTTTCTACCTGATCTAAAACGCAGCTATAGCGCGGATCGTCGGCTACGTCGGAGTTGATCTCCACGCCGCGGTTGATCGGGCCGGGGTGCATTATCATGACGCCCTCTTTTGCCGCCTGCATTCTCTTAGCGGTAAGTCCAAAAAATTTCGAGTATTCGCGCACGCTCGGGAAGCTCGGCTCGCCGTCTTGCCGCTCGAGCTGAATTCTTAGCATAATGATGACGTCGGCCCCCTCGATCGCCTCCTCTACGCTTTTGCATATCGGGCAGCCAAACGCGTCGCAGTCGCGCAGCATCATCGGAGGGCCGAAGAGCCGCACGTTTATGCCGAGCTTTCGCATCGCCCAGATGTCGCTTCTAGCCACGCGCGAGCGAAATATATCGCCGATGATCGCGACGTTTAAATTCTCGATCCTGCCCTTATGCTCGCTGATCGTAAAAAGATCCAGCAGCGCCTGGCTCGGGTGCTCGTTCAGCCCGTCGCCCGCATTTACGATCGATGCGTCGCAGTTGGCCGCGACGAATTTCGCCGCGCCCGAGCAGCTGTGGCGCAGCACGAAGATATCCGTGCGCATCGCCTGCATATTTCTGATGGTGTCGATCAGCGTCTCGCCCTTTTTCGTGCTGCTGTCCGCAGCCGAGAAATTTATGGTGTCCGCGCCCAGGCGCTTGGCTGCGATCTCAAAGCTCGTGCGGGTGCGGGTGGAGTTTTCAAAAAACGCGTTGATGACCGTCTTACCGCGAAGCGAGTCAGATTTTTTGATATCGCTGCGGTTGAGCGCTTTAAACTCGCGCGCCAGATCGATGAAGTCGTAGATGTCCTCGCGGCTCAGATCCTGCGCGCTAAGAAGATGCTTTAGCTTATACATTCCCTCTCCTTTTTTGGGCCGAATTTCAGCCGTAATTGTATAAAAAAATCTCTGATAAAATTTTAAAATTTAAGAGCGGGGCTCAAATTTAGACGCGAAATTTTGCTTGAAATTTCATTTGAGTTCGCATACGAAGCGCGAGCGGAATTTCGGGGTAAAATTTAAAAATTTTGGGATTAAATTTGAGCTTCTTGAGCGAAAATTTTAAAAAATCCATCGCGCCGCTTACGTAAAATTTTAAAGCTTTACGCGTAGCGGGCAGCTATAAAAGCAAAGAATTTAAAGCTTATTTAAATACTTTATATAATTTTTCGCGCTATTTTCTACGGCTTGCTCGCTTTTATCGTATGTAAAGCCGTATGAGACGAAATTAGGCATAGTCGTTGCGCCGACGAAATTAAACGTAGCTTTAAATGGCGCTAGCACCTCATCCACGCTAAAGCCCACAATGCCGTTTTTAGAGTAGTTTGCCTCGGTCGCGCCAAGTGAGATCGCAAGCGCAAATTTTTTGCCCTTAAGCTTACTGCCGCTCTCTGTGCCATAAGCCCAGCCGCGCGTAAAAACATCCTCAAACCACTGCTTAAGAAGCGGCGTGCAGTTTGAAAAACGAAACGGAAACTGAAGCACGATTTTATCGTGGCTTTCGAGCAGTTTTTGCTCCTTTTCCACATCGATTTTAAAATCCGCATAAAGCGCGTAAAGATCGTGAAGCTCGAACTTATCGGGATGTGCTAGCACGGCATCCCTCCAGTGGCGGTTTACGAGCGAGTCTGCGATATTTGGATGAGCTAAAATAATGAGAGTTTTCATTTCTATCCTTTAAATTTGAAATTGCGGGGCGCATTATAGCCCTACTTCGTAAAATTTTTCTCGTTTTATCACAAGCAGCCTTAAATTCTAAAGCTTTACTGGCCGCCACCCGCTTATCTTTACAGCAACTTCAAAGAGCGCGAGCTTTGAATTCCAAACTTCATCCACTACTCGCGCTTTATTTTAGAAATGCTCGCCCTAGAGGCACTCGTCGCGTTTTACGGAGGTTTATCACTTCTTTGCAAATATTCATATTCCATTGCGGAGGCTCGCGCGAGTAAAATTTTAACGAAACCGCCGCGCAGGGGAAATTTTAATAAAATTTAGCATCATTTCTCTGCGAGCATTTGCCACAACA
>NZ_CALHHT010000170.1 GCF_938031315.1 uncultured Campylobacter sp. | reverse complement strand
AAAATTCTAGCCAGAATTTAGCGGTAACTAATCAGCTAAGCCAGCTAGCTAAGCTTAAGGTCAATGCAGTAGCGTATCTATCTGACAAAGTTTATAAGGATGTCATCGCTACGCTTTATGACGGATATAAAATGGAAATTGGCGACAAAGGTAAGGAGAAACTTCAAGCCGTGTGCGGATTTGCAAGCGACCTTGACTTCGCGCTAGATTTCGGATTTGATTGTCAAAGCAATAGTGCTGACGGACGCTGCTCTAAGGCTACTAATGCTAGTGAGACTAGCGCAAATACAAACTATGTACCATATCCTGATAGGCCTACCGTCAAATACGAGATTCTTAGCGATACGCAGTATTTTGCTAAAGATTCTGACGTATGCTTAGGCTCTACTGGATATGATAGCAGATGCTATAAATATAACGTAAGAAGCAGTAAGGGTTCTTCTAAAATTGATGAGATGCCAGACTGGGAGGAGGCTGCTTCTAGCGGTGATGCTGGTTATGGCTTACCTATACCGCTTAAAATAGCTCTTAATTACTACTCTGATGCTTCGCTAAGAGGCGGGCTTATCAATAGACCGAAAGGCGGCACAGGAATAAATTATGACTCGAAGTCAAATGAATTCAGAATTTTAGCGCAAGGATTTAGAGAAGGACAAACTCCCGACTCGACCGTGTATTTTAACTTCGCTAGGATGCATAAAACCCCTAGCACCCCGGTGCTTATCTATGCTAGTGACTTTGATATTCAAGACGGAACCGCTCTTAAGACCTTTGGAAAGTTTTGGCCATCGAAATTCGATAGCTCATACAAAGCTATCTCTGATACCGACTCTGAGGACTACAATAAAACCCATATAAAGCTGTCTAAGGAAGATTTCGATGTCTTTATTACTAGAAAGGTTAGCGAGACCAGAGCTGCAAGTAAGGCTGCTTATATAGCCGCCGCTAATTCTAATAGCAAAACTTACGCAACCGGCAAGACCGTTACAGATTTTAGCGATAATGTAGGCACTTACGCCCTATTTGTCTATGGTACATCGTACGATAAAAGTTTGGGGGCTATAGTGCAGCAAGCTACTACTGGGACTCCAATATCTGTTCCTATTTATACGCAGATTTATTGTGGCAGAATTGATAAGTGTTCGAATATGCCTGCGCCTAATGAAAATCTTGCCTATGAGGTTCCAGGTGTGGTTAATGCCTCAGGCAATGTTATAGCCTCGAATATATTTACCGTGCTAGCGGCTCAGGATTCTAGCTTGACCGATTTTACGAAGTTTGTAGTAAATACGAAAGCTACTTTAAATAACATAGACGAGGAGTTTGTGAGCGACTACGATAGTCTTACTAAGGTTGGCGACGTAAATGTGGATATCAGCAGGGCCAATGTGGTAAAAAATGGCCGAGAGAATATAACCATCAGTGGCACTGCAGCAGGTCATGCTACAATACGTATCATTACTAATCCATGGCTTATTCATACTCCAGCCTTAAATGATAAGACTATGTTTACTGCAAATGATGGAGGAGCCTACTCTAAAAAGTATCCGGGCGTACGACAGTATTATAATCCTCTTCGTGTACATATAAAGCAGTCTAAACCTACGGTCTGGGGCGGTGAAGGTCAGGTTAAATCGGGCATAGCGGATGATGTAGGATCGTTCGCTGGTGGTAGCTCGTCAGACAATAGTACTAGCGATACTTCGACTAGAATTCTAGATTCTGGCGATGTTCGCGATATCTACAATCAAAAGACCGATTGGTAGTATCAGCGTTAAGCTCATATTACAAAGGCTAGCTTTCGAGCTAGCCTTTTTTTATGAGCGAAATTTTGGTTTTCTTGGCGACAAATATTTTGGAATTTTGCTTTGCAAATTTTTGTCTGTAAATTCCATGAGATAGAATTTCTTTGAAATTTTAAATTGCGAAATTTTGCTATAAAACTTGGCGGTAAAATTTACTTACTAAGATTTGCGCGTCGTAATGATATATAAGTTTGCGCACTAATTTCAATTGGTAGAATTCAAAGCAAAATCTCGTATGAGGAGAGATCCCTTATTGCTTATTAAAATTCTCAGCCGTTAGCATAGTGGGCTTTGCAAAGTGCGATCATATAAAATTTGCCATAAAATTTCACCACTTAGAATTTTTCTGCCCCAAACATAGCCGTCGAATTCCACTTCATAAAATTCCGCATTCCAATCCTCATCCTAAAATTATATCGCGGCAAAACGCATCGCCGATAAAATTTAAAATTGCTCAAAGCCGCCCGTACTCCACCTATCTTTCAAAATTTTATTTCGTAAAATTCCAATCCGCCTAGAGCCGCCGTATAAATTTCGTCTTATAAATTCCACCTGCTCATTTACCCGTTTTTAAATGAAATTTCGGCACAATGCGGCTTAAAATTTCATCAGGAAAGCCACTTGAAAACAAAAAATATCAGAAATTTCAGCATCATCGCGCATATCGACCACGGCAAATCCACGCTCGCAGACCGCCTGATCAGCGAGTGCAACGCCGTCGAGGCGCGCCAGATGAGCAGCCAGATCATGGATACGATGGATATCGAAAAGGAGCGCGGCATCACGATCAAGGCGCAGTCCGTGCGGCTCGAGTACGAGCTTGGCGGCGAGAAATACGTTTTAAATTTGATCGACACCCCGGGCCACGTGGATTTCAGCTACGAGGTCTCGCGCTCGCTGGCTAGCTGCGAGGGGGCGATCCTTGTCGTGGACGCAAGTCAGGGCGTGCAGGCGCAGACTATCGCAAACGTCTATATTGCCCTACAACACAACCTCGAGATCATCCCAGTGCTTAATAAAATCGATCTGCCAGCCGCCGATCCGCAGCGCGTAAAAGAGGAGATCGAGCACGTCATCGGGCTTGATTGCAGCAGCGCGATCGAGGTCAGCGCCAAAACGGGCGCGGGTATCAAGGAGCTTTTAGAGGCGATAATCACTCGCATCCCCGCGCCCAAAACGGACGATGCCGCGCCGCTTAAGGCGCTCATCTACGACAGCTGGTTTGATAACTACCTAGGCGCGCTCGCGCTTGTGAGGCTCTACGACGGCGTGCTGAAAAAGGGCGACGAGGTCTATATAATGGGTAGCGAGAACCGCCACGAGGTGCTTGATCTGATGTATCCCAACCCGCTTGCGCCCGCCAAAACTCGCGAGCTTAGCAGCGGCGAAGTGGGCATCGTCGTGATGGGGCTAAAAAACGTCGCCGACGTGCAGGTAGGCGATACGATCACGCTTTTTAAAAATCGCGCCGTCGCGCCCGTGGGTGGCTTTGAGAAGGCCAAGCCCTTCGTGTTTGCGGGCATCTATCCCGTGCAGACCGATAAATTTGAAGATCTGCGCGACGCTTTGGATAAGCTTAGCTTAAACGACAGCTCGCTTAGCTACGAGCCCGAGACGTCGCTCGCGCTAGGATTCGGCTTTCGCGTCGGGTTTTTGGGACTACTGCATATGGAGGTCGTAAAGGAGCGGCTCGAGCGCGAGTTTGATCTCGATCTCATCGCCACGGCGCCGACCGTCACATACGCCGTGTATCTCACGGACGGCTCGTGCGTGCGGATACACAGCCCCAGCGAGCTTCCCGCGCCAAATTTCATCGAGCGCATCGAGGAGCCCTACGTCAGGGCGACCATCATCACCCCGAGCGAGTTTTTGGGCAATCTCATCAGCCTTTTAAATTTACGCCGCGGCATCCAAACCAAGATGGACTACATCACGCCGGAGCGCGTCCTGCTCGAATACGACGTGCCGACAAACGAGATCATAATGGACTTTTACGACAAGCTCAAGTCCTGCACCAAGGGATATGCGAGCTTTGATTACGAGCCGATAGATTATAGGCGCGGCGATCTAGTCAAGCTCGACATCCGCGTCGCGGGCGAAGCGGTCGATGCGCTCTCGATCATCGTGCCCGCTTCAAAGGCCGAATCCAAGGGGCGCGATCTCGTCAAAGCGATGAAGGAGATCGTGCCGCGGCAGCTTTTTGAGGTCGCGATCCAAGCAAGCATCGGCAATAAGATCATCGCGCGCGAAAACGTCCGCGCCATGGGCAAAAACGTGACCGCCAAATGCTACGGCGGCGACATCACGCGCAAGCGCAAGCTGCTCGAAAAGCAAAAAGAGGGCAAGAAGCGCATGAAGGCGATCGGCAGGGTAAATTTGCCGAGCGAGGCGTTTTTGAGCGTGCTAAAGATCGATTAAATTTATCGCACGGGTAATCTAAATTTCATCTTTTTTCATCTTTTGCCGCGCGGTCGTAAAATTTGATTTTAAATTTTGACGATCGCTCGGGCGGTTTAAATTTAGCGGCTCGCCGTTCGGTATGAAATTTCATCTTTAAATTTCACGATCTTAAGAGGCGATTTAAATTTTATGACTGCACGGCTTTTAAACTCTATCGCTTGCCGTCCGAGTTGATACATTCGCTGTTGCGCGCCAGTTTTGCGCCGCTTTAAGCTCTAGTGTTCACTGCTCGGTCGTAGAATTACGCCGCTCGCCGTTAGGCTAAAATTTCATCTTTCAAATTTAACATCCCGCGAGCGGTTTAAATTTTATGTCCGCCAGCCGATCATTGCGGTCGCGCCCGTCATCTCCTGCAGTTGCACTCGCCATGCCCGGTAGCCTTCTGCAAAATTCTATCCAGGCGGCGTTCTGATATGAAATTTTATCCGCTGCGGATTTATAAAATTTGATTAAATTTTACTGCTTGCCGCGTCGCGTGAAATTTCATAGTGCGAATGTTTTATAGCAAAGCGGCGTATAAGAGGGCGAAGCGTAAATCCCACAAAAGCGCTAAATTTATCGGTGCAAGATCAAGGGAGAAAAATGAAATTTTAGACCGCCTAGGCGTGGATAGGAGCAGCTTTACTGATCTATTTTCGGCATGTTTGGGCTGCGGCGCAAGGGTGCAAGAGATGGGCTCGAAGCTGATCGTAAAGGGCAGGCGCTGGTCTGTGGATTTTGAGCGCTGCGAGATCAGTTTCGGCGATGATGCGCCGCGCGCTATCTGGTATATCGGCAGCGGCGAAGCGAGCAGCAGCCGCACGTGGCTGTGGGGATACGAAAACATAAACCGCCTTGATGAGCGGCTGCTCACCCTTGCGCGAGATGTGCGCGACTTCGGCTTGCGGCACGGGCTAGCCGAGCTTAGCACGCCTAAGCTCGCACTAAGCGCGGAGATAAACGGCCACGCTCTAAGCGCGATCGCGTGCGGATTGTCGCAGGAGCCGTTATATTACTACCGCTGCCCGCACGCCGGCGGAGCGGTATTCGTGGCGTTTGCGGCGGGCGAGTGCGTGAGCCCCGAGGGCGCGATCGCAAGCAGTATGGACGCAAGCGAGCTCATCTCTTTGGCGCGATTACATAGGTACATTTCAGCTAAATTACGCCGTTTTATCGGGGGCACTTTTACTTAGAAACGGCACGAAATTTAGCGAAGCGGCGGGCAAGATCGTAGAGAATTTTAAAAATGATGCGCTCTTTTCGTTTGATAATTTGGGGCGGCTAAGCGAGGTGGAGTTCGCCGTATAGGGCTGCAAATATCGCGGCATGCATTCGAGGCTTTGAAATTTACGCCGTGAAATTCTGCTTCGTAAATTTTATATCTTAAAATTTTCAGCCTTAGAATTTTGCTCGGTAAAATTTAGATCGCAAAATTCCGCCGTGCGAAATTTCGCTTAAAATTTTGCGTCGCAAAATTCCGCTATCGGGGTCGCGTCCAAACTTCTAAATTTTAAATCAAAATTAGCCGCCGTCGATGTCGAAATCAAGGTGCTCTTTGAAGTAGGCGCGCAACCTGCGGCGGTCGTTGCGACCGGGCGTGATTGCAAACCACAGCACGCGGTCGTT
>NZ_CALHHT010000169.1 GCF_938031315.1 uncultured Campylobacter sp. | reverse complement strand
CACGCTCCGCACCGCTGCGGCGGTGCGGTAATGAGCGGCGATAGATAAGTTGTCGCGCGGCGACGGGCGGTAGCCGATGATCACGACCGCAGCGCTCGCAGGCCGGTCGCTCGCAAAAGCGCTTTTTTGCGTTCATAGCGTGCATTGGCGGCGCAAGGTCGGCAGCATTATTTGATCTATTGCGCGCGAAATGAAATTTTATCGTTTAAATTCTAGAGCAAGACCTGCGCCTGCGGCGGCAAATTTGCTTGTAGGGATGAAATTTATCGTCCAAATTTAGTAAAAGATAAAATTCCAAACCGCGCATTAAGTAGTGTGAAATTTTATTTGGTTTTATTTCGCCGCGCAGCGGTTTGTGCGGCTTGCTTTAAATTTTATTCTATCCCCGCAAATGCTGCTTTTGCATCCGCCAGATCCTTCTCGTCCGGGTGTTTCGCAGCCTCCGCCCAGCGTGCAAGTCGCTCGGGAGTGATAGGATGGGGCGAGTTGCCGCTAGAGGCCATTTTGCGCATCATTTCAAGTAGATTCGGATCGATCGCGCCCTGGCAAGCAAACTCCCTTACGATCTCGTTGCCGTTTGCCTTAAGCCCCTTTTCAAAGGCATCCAGGCACTTGCGCGAATGCTCGCCGTCCGGCTCCGCGCCCAGAGTCATGAAAACGCCCAGCTTCTTGTTGTGAATTTTGCGTAAAAAGCGCGTAAATTTCGCCTCGGCCTCGCCCTTATCGACGTAAAAGCCCAAGGCTATAAAGTCGTAGTCATCGACCTCGCCTTCAAAGTCGCGGAAATTTAGGCTCTCGCAGCCTAGTTGCTCGGCGATCGCATCGCCCACCTTTTTCGTGTTGCCCGTTTGCGAGGTGTAAAGCACGATTTTTTTCATACAAAGTCCTTTTTCATAATGTTTGCTATCTCTTCGTTGATATTGTTGCCCCAAAAAATTCCGTCCAAGTTTAAGACCGATTTTTCATCCTTAAGCTCCAAAAGCCCCCAGCTCTCAAATTCCTTTAGTTTCTGCAGCGCTTCGTCATAAACGCTCGCGCTTAGGGCCTCTTTTAGCTCGTTTAAGCTTACGATCGGGTATTGAAACAGATTGCTTAGCACGCCGTATTTTGCTTCGCGCTCATCGATTCGCGAGATCATCTTGTGCCCTGAAACGCCGTAAATTCCGAAGCCCGCTAC
The DNA here is from genome assembly GCF_938031315.1 of uncultured Campylobacter sp. Taxonomy (GTDB): domain Bacteria; phylum Campylobacterota; class Campylobacteria; order Campylobacterales; family Campylobacteraceae; genus Campylobacter_B. The sequence continues at coordinate 7,206 of NZ_CALHHT010000169.1, read as the reverse complement.
GTGTCCGCCCGCACCGTTGCCGATAGGTAGGATATCCGTGCCCTTGTGGCTTAGCTTGATGTAGCCGTAGTTATCGCGACCTTTTCGAGCAAGTTTGGTAAGCTCCAAAACCTCGAAATTCCCGCTTTGCAGTAGCGCCTCTGCAAAGGCATGGTGCAGCTTTTTATCAGTCGGCAGATCGTAGTAGGAGGTGTCGATCTTTTTGGATAGCTCCGAGCCTTCGAAAAACATCAGCGAGTAAAAGCTAGCGCTATCTAGACCTAGCTCATTTACGTAGCGCGCGTCTGCGATCGCTTCCTCCACGCTTTCGTTCGGGAAGTTGTAGATAATGTCGCAGCAGAGCATGCCGTCAAATTTTTCTCTAAGATCCTTTAGTCGCTCGATTGCGCGAGCGGGCTTATGCACGCGGTTTAGAAGCGCCCGCCCCTGTCTGCTGAAGGTCTGCACGCCGATGCTAAAGCGGTTTACGCCGAAGCTTTGCAGGGCGAGCGCTTTTTGCGTATCTAGATTATGCAGCGTGGTCTCTACGCTGATCTCACAGTCGTCTGCGATCTTGAAATTTTTATGCAGCGCGCCGAGAACCTTTTCGAAGTGCGTCTCGCTGAAGACGCTCGGCGTGCCGCCGCCGAAGTAGATGCTTTTGACGCTTTTAGTATCGAAGTAGGGCATCTCGCCGTAGTCTTTGATCTGGCGGATCAAAAATTTAGCGTATTCGTCCAGCTCGTCGCCGAGTTTGGAGCGCATCATCGAACAAAACGAGCAGATGTTGTCGCAAAAGGGCACATGCAGATAGATCACGCAATCGCTGTCTTTCGCAGGCTGCTCCAGCGCGTCGAACAGCTCGTTTTCGCTCGCGGAGACGCTCTCGAAAAGCTTGGAGCGATGGTGGGATTTAATGCGTTCTTTAAACATCTATTTCGTTGCCTCCGCGTAAATTTCATCCACCGTCTCGCCGATCTGCGGGCTGCCCCGCAAGATGAGCGTCGGAGCTTTTAAAATTTTGCCCGATTTTACCGCTTTGGTATTTCTAAGGATCGGATTTGCTTTTAAAAAATCCTCCGTCTCGCCGCCCACGACTACGATTATATCGGGGTTTTGCTCGAGGATGTATTCGGCAGATACCGAAGGCGTGCTACCTTCAAGGCCGTCTGCAATATTTTTGGCGCCTAGGCGAGCGAAAATATCGCCTACTAGGGTTTTGTCGTTAAAGGCCATAGTGGCGTTTGAGCCGAAAAATAGCGCTACTTTTTTGCCGCGAAGAGCGGGTTTGTCTGCAAAAATTCCATCCATCCGCGCGCAAATTTTATCCGCCTCGCTCTCCTTTTTTACGATCGCCGCGACCTTCTTTACGTTTTGGCAGATATCTGCGGTAGAGTTTGCATCCATCGCAAGGCTCTTAAGTCCCAGCTTTTGTAGATTTTCGCTAACGCCTGCGGAGTGGAAGCTCGTGATGACCAGATCGGGCTTAAGCTCGACGATCTTTTCCATATTCGGCTTGACGTAGGTGCCTACGCTGGGTAGTTTCGCGGTTTCAGCCTGCGGGCGGATCTTGCTCATCGAAGTGGTGGCGATCGCAGCGATCTGATCCTGCGCGCCTAAAGCGTAGATGATCTCGACCGCGGCGGGATCGAGCACTACCAGGCCTTTGGCGAGCGCAAAACTCGCCGTAAGCAAAGCTATAAGAATTTTTTTCACATTTTCTCCTTTTTGGGTAGTATAAACTTTACCCCGTTTTCTTCTACTATTAAGGCTTCAAAGCCGTAAATTTCTTTTATGATCTGCGGCGTAAAAAGCTCGCTCGCGCTACCGCGATACCTCACTGCGCCATCTTTTAGCATCAAAATTTCGTCGCAAAATAGCGAGGCTAAATTTAGATCGTGCAGCACGATGACGCTCGTTAAATTTAGCGTTTTGGTTAAATTTTCGCAGATCCTCATCGCCTCGATCGCGTAGTTCATATCAAGCGCGCCCGTGGGCTCATCGAGCAGTAAAATTTCAGGCTCGCTTACGAGCGCTCTGGCAAGCAGCACGCGCCCGAACTCGCCGCCGCTTAGCTCAAACGCGCTGCGATTTAAAAATTTCTTCACGTCCAAAAGCTCGGCGATTTGTTCTACCTTGTCGCGGTCGCTCGCATCGTAGCCGCTAAATGCGCTTTTTAGGCGGCAAAATCTGCCCGCAAGTAAAATTTCATTCACGTTCAGCGCAGCTGCGAGGGCTGTTTTTTGCGGCACGAAGCCGATAAGCGCGGCAAGCTCTTTGAGGCTATATTCGCTTGCTTTTTTGCCGTTTATTTCGATGATTCCGCTTGCAGGCTTTAAAATTTGCAATATATTTTTTAGCAAAGTGCTCTTGCCGCAGCCGTTAGGACCCAAAATCCCGTAAAATTTACCCCGCTTTAAATTTAACTCGATGCCTCGCAAGATCGCCCGCTTGCCGTAGCTGAAGTTTAGCGCCGAAATTTTCATGCATGCTTCCTAAACGCGAGGTATAGAAAAAAGGGCGCGCCGAAAAAGGAGGTCACCACGCCGATCGGAATTTCTACCGGCGAGAGGGCGTTTTTAGCGATTACGTCGCAAAAAACCAAAAAAACTCCGCCGGTAAGCGCGCTAGCGGGGATCAGCACGGCGTTGCTCGCCGTATGAAGCGCCATTCGAAGCGTGTGCGGAATGATGAGCCCCACGAAGCCTATCATCCCCGTAAATGCGACCGAAAAGCCGATGATGAGCGAGGAGACGATGAGTAGGCTCTTTTTGGACTTCTCGACGTTGAGCCCCAGCGACTTCGCCTCCTCGTCGCCGTTTAAGATGATATTTAGCTCGTGACGCTTCGCGTAAAAATACGCCATGCAAAACAGCAGCGGCGGCAGTAAAAGCGCGATCTTTTGCCAGTTTGCGCCGCCCAGATAGCCCATCATCCACGCCGTAATCCTAAAGCTGTCCTCCCCGATTAGATAGACCGCGAAAGAGGTAAATGCGCCCAAAAAGGACGATACGGCGATACCTACGATCAGTAGTGTCGAGATCGAGCGGGTGTGGGCGGCGAGCTTAAAGATCACGAGCGAAAGCCCGCTGGCGGCCAAAAACGCGAAAATTCCGTAAAAAACGTCGCTAAGCCCCAGCAGGTAGGCTATAACCGCGCCGAAAGTCGCTGCCGAGGCGATGCCGATGATGTAGGGATCTGCAAGCGGGTTTAAAAATACGCTTTGCACCACCACTCCCGAAGTTGCCAGCAGCGCGCCTATTAAAATTCCAAGCACGAGGCGCGGCAAGCGCATTTGCAACAAGATGAGCTGTTTGGTCTCGTCTATCTCGCCGAAGGTGAAAAATTTTACGATGTCGCTCAGCGAAATGCTCGCTCCGCCGCTACTTACGGCTACTAAAGCAAGCAATATGAAAGCTACGATTAGAAAGAGATAAAATTTAAAGCTCATAGCCCACCAGGCGAACTATACGCGCAGATTTCGTCGCGGCGGATATTTTTAAAATTTAAGCGGTGCCAGGAATTTATACGCGCGGAATTTATGAAATTCTCGCGGCTGGCGCAATTATTTTTGAAGCTTGCATAGCTTTTGATATGGGCGCGAAAAAGTACGTAGCCGCACACCTGATTCGGCATAAATTTCCTCCTAAAAGTATTCGCGATTTTTGTTAAGAAATTAAAATCGTTATCATGAGATTTTATCGCTTGGTTTCTTAAACCGCGATAAATTCCGTAACGGCCAAGAGCTGCGGAGTTAAATTTAGGGCGATTAGATATTAAAATTTCGCGCGCCGCCAAGCCGCCTCTTTAAATTTGAAATTCAAAATTCAGGCATTAAATTTAAACGTCGAAAGCTCTTTTTAATTTTTGCAATTCAGCTTTAAATTATAAAAACGCCGATAAAATACGCACTAAATTTTATTTAGCGAGCTCTGCTTCAAAGACGCAAGCCGTTTTGTTAAAACGACATACTGCCCAAGCCGCTCGCTAAGTTTTAAGGAGTGAGCATGAAATTTTGGCAAAAGATCCTTTGGGCGGCGGTCGCCGTCATAGGGGCGTGGTGTTTCGGCGTACTTGCGCTAAATAAAGGCGAGAGCATCAGCGCCGTCTGGCTCGTAGTAGCCAGCGCGTGCATCTATCTGATCGGATACACCTTCTACGGGCGCTTTATCGCGTATCGCGTCTTTGAGCTGGACGATCGCCGCGCAACTCCTGCGGTGATCCGAAACGACGGACGCGATTACGTCCCTACGAACAAATACGTCCTTTTCGGCCACCATTTCGCCGCTATCGCTGGCGCCGGACCGCTCGTAGGTCCCGTAGTGGCCGCACAGATGGGCTATCTGCCCGGTACCATTTGGCTTTTGGTAGGCGTAGTGCTTGCAGGCGCGGTGCATGATTTTATCGTGCTCGTGCTCTCCACGCGACGCGGCGGCAAGAGCCTCGGCGAGATGATCAAAGATGAGATGGGCAAGCTTACCGGCGGTATCGCGATGATCGGAATTTTTTTCATCATGCTGATCATCGTAGCGATTTTGGCGATGGTCGTCGTAAAGGCGCTTGCGAACTCGCCGTGGGGGCTTTTTACGATCGCGATGACGATACCGATCGCCGTATTTATGGGAATTTACATGAGGTTCTTGCGCCCGGGCAAGGTCAGCGAGGCATCGATTATCGGCTTTGTTTTGCTGATGCTTTCGCTTTGGGGCGGGCATTACGTGGCGATCGATCCGTACTGGCACGACGTCTTTTCGCTAAAGGGCGAGACGCTCGCGCTTCTTACGATCGGCTACGGCTTTATCGCGGCGATCTTGCCCGTGTGGCTGCTGCTCGCGCCGCGCGATTATCTAAGCACCTTCCTTAAGCTCGGCGTCATCATCGGCATGGCGGTCGCGATAATTTTCGTCGCGCCCGAGCTTAAAATGCCCGCTACGACGAAATTTATCGACGGCACGGGTCCCGTTTTTGCAGGTCCGATATTTCCGTTTTTGTTTATCACGATCGCATGCGGCGCGATCTCGGGCTTTCATGCGCTGATCTCCAGCGGCACGACGCCGAAGATGGTCGAGCGCGAAACCCACACTCTTTTCATCGGCTACGGCTCGATGCTTATGGAGAGCCTCGTAGGCGTAATGGCGCTCGTAGCGGCGTGCATCCTAAGCCCGGGCGAATACTTCGCTATCAACTCGCCCGCTGCGGTGCTGGGCAAAGACGCGGTAAGCGCCGCGGCGTATATAAACTCTATCGGATTTAGCATTACGCCCGAGCAGATCGGCGCCTTGGCCTCAAACGTCGGCGAAACCACGATGATGAGCCGCACGGGCGGCGCTCCTACCTTTGCGATGGGGCTAACGATGCTACTGCATCAGATCATCGGCGGCAAGGAGCTGATGGCGTTTTGGTACCATTTCGCGATCTTGTTTGAGGCGCTGTTTATTCTAACCGCGGTCGATGCGGGCACGCGCACGGGGCGCTTTATGGTGCAAGAAATTTTAGGCAACGTCTATAAGCCGTTTTCCGATACCAAAAATTCCCTCTACGGCATCATCGCGACGCTGATCTGCGTGGCGGGCTGGGGCTATCTGCTCTACAGCGGCGTTACCGATCCTATGGGCGGAATTTATACGCTGTGGCCGCTTTTCGGCGCGTCCAATCAGATGCTCGCGGGCATCGCGCTGCTGCTTGCGACGGTGGTGCTTTTTAAAATGGGCAAGCAAAAATACGCCTTCGTCACGATCGCTCCCGCGATCTGGGTGCTTATAACCACGCTTTATGCGGCGATCTTGAAGCTGATGCCGGCTAACGGCGAGCGCGTGCACGACGCGGTAAGCCACGTGGCTATCGCGCAAAATACCGCCGCCAAGCTTGCTAGCCTAAGCGATCCTGCGGCGATCGAAAAGGCGCAGGCTATCATCAGAAATAACGTCATCGACGCCGTGCTATGTGCTCTTTTCGTCGTCGTTACGATCATAGTCATCGTCCAAACGATAAGGATGTGCCTTAAAATTTCAAAGGGCGGCGCGAACGAGGGGTATTTCAAACTGGCAGAAAGCGAGCACGTAGATAGGGGCGTTTATGAAAAAGTTTAAATTTAATCCGCTCGCAGCCCCGAAGGCAGTGGCGAGGTTTTTGGCGCGCGCGGATGCCGCGCTTGCGCCGCTCATCGGGCTCGGCGATTACGAGGGCTATCTGCGCCATTTCAGAAGCGCTCATCCGGACGAAATCCCGCTAAGCAGGGCGGAATTTTTCCGCGCGATGCAAGATAGCAAGGCGAAAAACGTCAAGTGCTGATAGCGGCGAAAGGGCGCGGTCGCGCCGTACTCATCGCCGGTCTGCGACGCTTTGCCGTCTTGTCGTAAAATTTCGCCGCGGGTTTGAAATTTTAATTTAGACTAGGGCGCGGATAAAGTGTGCGAACGAGGTTAAATTTAGCACGCCGCACAAACCGCCGCCGAGTGAAATTTAGACTAGCCGCGCGGCGTAAATTTTAAAATGATTAAATTTTAAGGTGCCGCGCAGCCCGCAAGTCTTTTCTGCGCTAGCCAAAAGCTCGCAGACTTTAAAATTTGAAATTCCAAAATCCGTAAAGCAAGATTTTACGCCGTATCGTTTCGCGAAAGAAATTTTATATCGCAAAATTCTAAGCCGCATAGAGTAAATTTACCCTACACCAAAGGCGCAGAGTAAATTTATAAGGCATTAAGAGAGGAATTAATTTATTGAATTTTAATCTAATTAATCTTTAAGACCCCTCTTGGCTCTTTGTTGTTTTACAAATTCTTTACCCATCATTTTCTGTTGATCAGCATAAAATTCTACGATTTCCTTAGCGTTCAAGCAATTCTTATAAGAGTTGCTTCCATCTTTAAGGATATTGAAATCACACTTTGCTAAAACCTCTTTGGCTTCGTCCAGATGAGCGTCGTAATACTCCTTGGTCTTTACCTCGGTATCATCGCCGCAACCAACTAATAAAACAGCTAACACCCCCCCCAGAGGAACATCTTAGGATTTTTCATCTCATTCTCCTTATTTGAAATTTATCGGATATTTTACTATCCGTTTACTTTAAAAAATTTGAATTGCAGGCGTACGCGCCGTTTTAACGCGACGTTTTACGTGCCGCCGCAAGACGTTGACCAAACGCGCGTGGCGTGAGAGGGTGGCAAAGCAAAAACTACGAGACGCAAAAGGGCGGCGTAGCAAAACAGCGCACATAGAATCGCT
>NZ_CALHHT010000168.1 GCF_938031315.1 uncultured Campylobacter sp. | reverse complement strand
TTGAGAGGTGCCGAAATACACGCCCAAAAGCCCGCCCACGGCTAGCAGCGCGCCGCGTTCGTAATCTACGTGGCCGTTGTACGAAAGGCTCAAAAGCGCGCTGAAAGAGCCGAAAACGATGAAAAATAGCCCCATGCAGACCGCTCTTTTGATATCGACGCCCAAAAATCCGACTAATACGGGTGTTAGAAATACCGCGCCGCCCACACCCATGCTAAGCGCGATCGCGCCGATAGCAAAGCCGATGAAAAATAGCACCGCGCCGTGGGGATTGGCGCCACTGCCGCTTGCTACGTTCGTGCTAAAGAGCTTGAGAAAGGAGATGGCAAGCGTCAGCAGAAGACCGATCTCAAGCACGATTTCCGGCGAATACTTTACGATGAAGCCCGATAGGCTCGCGCCGCACAGCCCTCCGAGCCCCACTGCGATGCCGCTATCTAGGCGGAGTCTGCCTGCGCGGTAGTTCAGATACGAGCCGAAAAGCGAGACGATGAACATCTGCATCACCGAGATGCCCGCGGCTGTCTTGATATCGTAGCCCAGGGCCATCATCACGGGCATTACGACCGTGCCGCCGCCAATACCGAAAAAGCCCGATATGAAGCCCACGACGACGCCGACAAAGGGGAGTTCTAGCATTTTTGATCCTTAAAATTTGAAGCGAAGTTTATAGCTTTAAAATTTAAAGCTTGCTAAATTTGCGGAATTTTGGATTTAGGAGCGGGGATTTGCGGGATTTTTAGGCGATAGATTTTGATCGCGGGATTTCGGTTTGAAATTTTATGTGTGGGATTTATGGAATTTGGAAATTTATGGGATTTTAAAGCGCGGATTAAATTTTCGACAGGATTCTATCGCGGCGAAATTTCATACGGCAAAATTCCGTACAGCAAAATTTTAGACAAAATTCTGCGGCGAAATTTTAAGCAGTGGAATTTTCTGCGACAGAATTCCGCGTGGCATAGCTGCAAGCAAAATTACTGCGGTAAAATTCTCTCAAAATTTTGTGGCGAATTGCAAGTAAAATTCTTTCCGCATAAAGTTACGTTTCCATCCACGATTGCACGCGCGGCGCATCCCCCTTCGTGAAAATTATTTCTGTGCGGAGGACGACAGCACAACTTCCGCACTCTGTATTATAAAAATCGCCGCAAAATCGGTGCAAAGTCACGACAAGATCGCCGTAAAATTTTATACGAAGCGGGCAAGCGCAAAGAGCGCGAATTTATTGCAAAAATTTACGACGAAATTTCGCCGCCAAAAGCTCGTTTAAGGCCGCTCAAAGCTCGCTAAAAGAGTGCCAAAAGACCAAAAAGTCGCCGCCGCAAATCCTCACGATGAAATTCCGCCCACAAATTTCTCCGGGCAGAATTGCTTTGGATGCGGGGCGGGATTTGAACTCGCGGCAAATTTTCCGAGCTAAATTTTACGCAAAAATCCGCATTAGACCTGCAAAATTTATTGTAAATTTCTCCGAGCGGATTTTGTGCCTTATGAAATTTCCAGCACGATCTCCTTTTTTAGCCCGATCTGTTTGATCTCGAGCACGGAAGCGCCGCCCAAGCGCAGCGCAAGCACCTCAGCCTCGCTGCAAGCGCCTGCAAGAGCGATTTCGCGCAGCACCTTGCCGCGCCAGGCTTTGGCGTAGTGGCTCAGCACCTTGCCGCCTTTGATGAAACTAAAACTCAAATATTGGCGCTTTATTTCATAAAATTTTTCGTAAAATCCCGCGCGCAGATCCACGACGCACTCATCCGCCAGATACCGATCCAGCGCGGCGGAGAAGCTATCGCGATAAAATTTCGCCGCGTCTATGCCGCCGAATCTCTCGCCCTGCTTGAGTTTGTAGTTCGGCAGCGCGTCGCCGCCCAGCACGGGGCCGAAAAGGTTTGAAAAAATTATCGTGTTTCGCTCCGCAAACTCCTGCGCGCCGGGGCTTAGCGACGCGTAGCCTAGGGCGCGATACGCGGTGCCGGTGTAGCGCAAAAGCGCCTTCGCGCAGCCTTTTTCAAAGATATTTTCGCGCAGAGCCGCATCCCATTTTTTCAGCCCGAAAAGCTTGCAAAGCTCCGCCTCGCTTGCTTTATCCACGAAATCTGCATAAGCGCGCAGTATCTGCAGGCGCTTTTCGTAAAGATCTGCAAAGATGAAATTTCGCTCGCAAATGCGCGTGTCGCCGCCCAGCTCGCTTTTCATCTCGCTTGGGGAAAATAAAATTTTCATACGTTCTCCTTAAATTTCGCCCATTTTACTAAAATTTTGCTTGCATTAAGCCCGCCCAGGCTCGCGCCGCCCGCTCAAATTTAAGCTAAGCAGCGTATAATGGCGCTAAAAATTGTAAGGACGAAAATGCTTTTAGAAGAGCCGCTGTTTTACTACCGCGAAATTTTAAAGACGCATCCGCAAAGCTACCTCGCAGAGGACGACAGGCAGGTCATCATCGGCATCGATTGCGATTATTTCGACGGATTTAAGATGAGTTTTGAGGCTTTGAGGCTTAAATTTGATGAGGTAAAGGGCGCAAAAGTGGGCGCAAGCGAGTTTAAAAACGCGAGCTTTGCCGGACTTTTCGGCGTTTTGGGCTACGACATCGTGCGCGCGTTTGAAAATATCGGCGCGCCGAAGCAGGCGCTGTATGACTTCCCGCCGTTTTTTTACGCCGATGCCGCAAACTACCTGCACTACGATAAAATCAGCAAAATTTACGATTTTTACGGCAAAGATGCCCAAATTTACGAAAGTCTGCGCGGGCTTAGCTTGCAGGCTTCACAACAGGCCGCCGTCGAAACAGCAGCTGCGTCCCAGAGTGCTGCAAGAACGGACGCCGCTATAAAGGGCGGCTCGAAATCGCAAGGCGCGTCTGAGCCGGAGCCTAAGAAAAAAGAGCTTAAATTTAAAATTTTAACCGATCTGGATGCCGAGGAGTCGCATTTTAGCGCGATGGTCGAGGCTGCAAAAGAAAAGATAAAAAGCGGCGACGTGTTTCAGGTCGTGCTGGGCGAAATTTTAGAAGTCGGCACGAATCTGGGTAGTCTGGAGTTTTACGAGCGACTCAAAAAGAACAATCCGAGCCCCTATATGTTTCACTTCCCGACGCCGTACGGCTGCGTAGCGGGTTCCAGCCCCGAGCTGATCATGGAGATCAAAAAGGACGAAATTTTCGTAGCTCCCATCGCGGGCACCCGCAGCAGAGGCGCGAATGCCGAGGCCGACGCGGCGCTTGAGCGTGAGCTTTTAAGCGACGAAAAGGAGCTTGCGGAGCATCGGATGCTGATCGATCTAGCTCGCAACGATATCGGCAAATTCGCCGCGCCCGCCTCGGTGCGAGTGCAAAACGCGATGCGCGTCGTGCGCTACGAAAGCGTGATGCACATCGTAAGCGAGGTTTACGGCAGTAAGCCGCGCGGGGTAAGTGCGTTTGAGGTGCTCGGCACTATCTTTCCTGCGGGCACGCTAAGCGGCAGCCCGAAGATCCGCGCGATGCAGATCATAAACGAGCTGGAGCGCTACGAGCGCGGCATATACGGCGGCGGAATCGGGTTTTGGCGCTTTAACGGCGACGTGATGCAGGCGATCTTGATTCGCTCGGCGATCTTCGTAAATCGCGACGCGCAAAATTTCTGCTCGGACGAGGATTTTAAGCGAAATTCCAACTTAAATTTAAACGCTGCTTGCGGCGAGGAGAAGTCCGAAGCGACGGAGCTTTGCGATTTCGCAGCGCAAAAAAGTAGCGACGTGGCGCAAAATTTAAGGCCGCGCGCAGGCGAGCACGAGGCGACATTAAATTTAAAAGCTCGCGCAGGCGGCGGGGCGCTAAATTTAGAAAGCGAGCCGAGCTTTAGCCGCGCGATGCGGTTTGAGGTTGCTAAATTTAACGCGGAAAATTTCGGCTGCGAAGGGCTAAGTAATCTCGTATTTATCGGCGCGGGCGCAGGCATCGTTTACGACAGCTCGCCAAAGAGCGAATACGCGGAGATCTGCAAAAAGCGCAAAAGCCCGCTCAAAGCGATCGAGGAGCTATGCGAGGAAGCTTAGGCCCTTTAAATTTAGCTAGCCTGACGCACCGCTTTTAGGCGCGAGTTTGATTTCGCTAAATTTAAAACGTGTCGCTGCTGGGACGTTAAATTTAACGGCTAGCTTCATTCGGCGCCGCAAAGCCAAGATACATATCGGCTGCAAAGCAGCGTAACGTCGCAGCTGATGTAGTAATGCCGCAGCCGCGGGCGGAATTTTAAATTTAGCACGCAAGAGGCGCTAAAACGGCGCTAAATTTAGCCGCCGCAAAGCGGTCAAATTTAAACTATTTAGAATTTTAAAGAGGCGCAAACGCCCTAAAAAAGGATAAAATTTTGATTTTAATGATAGATAATTACGACAGCTTCGTTTTTAATATTTATCAATACATTTTGGAGCTAAGCGACGAGGAGGTGCGCTACTTCCGCAACGACGAGATAACGCTGCAGCAGGTGCGCGAGCTTGCCCCGTCGCACATAATCCTAAGCCCCGGGCCAAATCACCCAAAAGACAGCGGCGTTTGCCTGGATATTTTGCGCGCGGATTTGGACGTGCCGATTTTGGGCGTATGCCTTGGGCATCAGGCGATCGGATACGCGGCGGGCGCGGAGATAAAGCAGCTTGAGGTGCCGCTACACGGCAAGAGCTCGACGATCGAAATTTACGCAGATGGTGTGCTTTTTAGCGGGCTGCCGCGTAAATTTGAAGTGATGCGCTACCACTCGCTTTATGTGGACGAAGCTACGCTGCCGCGCGAGTTTGAAATTTTAGCAAAGAGCGAAAACGACGGCATTATAATGGCGATGAAGCACCGAAGTAAGCCGGTTTTCGGCATTCAATTTCATCCCGAGAGCTTTTTTACTCAATACGGCAAAAAGATCATCGAAAATTTCATAAATTACGGCAAAAAGATAATTTTAAAGGAGAAACTCGTGGTAAATTTCGCCCCGTTTATGTTGAAGCTACAAAAGGGCTTCCCGCTAGACAGCGACGATTACGCCGTCATTTGCAAGGCGCTTTACGAGCAGGATTACGACATCGTGCAGCTTGCGGGGCTGCTCGTGCTGATCAGCGAAAAATCGCTCTACCCAAGCAGCCTCACGGCGCTCGTGCGCAGTATCTTAAAATACTCGATCACCTACGACGATCCGAGCCCGATGTTTGACATCGTAGGCACGGGCGGCGATAGGCTAAAGACGATCAATATCTCTACGACCGTGGCCTTTATCGCGGCAAGCTTCGGCGTGCGCGTCGCCAAGCACGGCAACCGCGCCATTACCAGCAGATCGGGCAGCTCCGATGCTCTGGATGCTTTGGGCGTGCCGCTACTTAGCGATCTTGCGCAGATTAGGGCGCTGCTAGATCGCACGGGGCTAGCGTTTTTTCACGCGCCGTTTTTTCACAAGATCACCGCCGAGGTCAAAGAGGTTCGCAACCGCCTAAAAATCGGCACCGTCTTTAATATAATGGGGCCGCTTTTAAATCCAAATTTGAGCCTAAGCAATCAGATCGTAGGCAATTATCTGGAGGAAGTAAACGGGCTCATCGCCGAAACGCTGATGATTTTAGGGCGCAAGCACGCTCTGGTGGTACACGGAATGGACGGTATGGACGAGATTAGCCTATGCGATGAGACGTTAATCCACGAGGTCAAGGACGGCAAAATTTTAGAATACCGCGTAAATCCCGAGCAGTTCGGCTTCGCTCGGGCGTTCCACGGCGATATAGAAGGCGGCGACGGCGAGGCTAACGCCGAAACTTTAAAGCAAATTTTAAAAGGCGAGCTTAGCGGGCCAAAATTTGATATCGTCGTGCTAAACGCGATGTTTGCGCTATACTGCGCCGATGTCGTAGCAAGCCCTGCGGAGGCTAAGCCGCTCATTTTAGAGGCGATCAGATCGGGCAAAACGTGGAAATTTTACGAAAACTACGTAGGGGCGAGAGCTTAGATGGCTAGCGGCGAAAAGAGGGAGTTTTTAAGCGAGCAGCTCATCAGCTATCTGGGCAATAAGCGCTCGCTGCTAGCGCCGATAGAGCGGGCGATCTGCGAAATCAAAGCGGAGCTTGGGCAGGGCAAGATCAGCTTCGCGGACGTTTTTAGCGGTAGCGGCATCGTCGCGCGCCTGGCCAAAGCGCACTCAAATCTCGTGATCGCAAACGATCTGGAGGGCTACTCGCGCGCGATAAACTCCTGCTATCTTTCAAATTTCAGCGACGAGCTGTGGCGAGACTTGAGCGAGCTGCGCGCTGAAATTTTAAGAAATTTTACGCCGAAGGAGAGTTTTTTTAGCGAGCTGTACGCGCCGAAGGACGACCAAGATATTAAAGCGGGCGAGCGTGCTTTTTACACGCGCCGAAACGCCCTAATTTTAGGCGGGCTTTGCGAGCAGATTAGCAAAATCCCGCAAGAATTTCGTAATTTTTTCACCGCGCCGCTGCTTAGCGAGGCGAGCATCCACTCAAACACGGGCGGCGTTTTTAAGGGCTTTTACAAGGACAAAGCGGGCGTGGGTAAGTTCGGCGGCAGCGGCGAAAACGCGCTAGCTCGCATAATGGGCGAAATTTCCCTGCGCCTGCCCGTGCTTTCAAATTTCGCCTGCGAAAGCGCGGTCTTTCAAGAGGACGCCGCGCGCTTTGCACAGAGTGCACGCGAGCGCTTTTCGCAGCTTGACGTCGCGTATTTCGACCCCCCTTACAATCAGCATCCCTACGGCTCGAACTATTTCATGCTAAATTTGATCACGGATTTTATAAACGAGGGTAAGCGCCCAAATGCTGTGGGGCTTAGCAGGGTTTCTGGGATCCCTGCAGACTGGAACCGCTCGGCCTACAACAAAAAATCAAGTGCTGCGGAGGAATTTTTCGCGCTGCTGGCGAAATTTCCGGCGAAATTTTTAATAATCTCTTTTAATTCCGAGGGCTTTATCTCAAAGGCGGAGTTTTTAAAAAACCTCGCGCAAATCGGCTCCGTGCGCACTATAGAGATCCGCTATCCGACCTACCGCGCGAGCAGAAATTTAAACGCGCGCGAGCTTTACGTGACGGAATTTTTATATGTCGTACAGAAGTAAGATCAAAATTTGCGGCATCAAAAGCGCCGCCGAAGCCCGCGCCGTGCTGGCGTGCAACTCGGTTTTTTGCGCAAATTTAGAGCGCGCGGATGATGCTAAAAATTTGCCGAAATCGGGCGGCGAAAATCCTGGGCAGAATTTTAATTCGGATGCCGAGAATTCTACGCGAAATTTCAATTCTGACGACCAAAATTTCGCGCAAAATTTTAATCAGGACGGCGAGAATTTCACCTGCCGCGCACAAAATCATGTAAATTTTACGCCCGATCAAAATTCCGATTGCGATAAAAATTTCTGCGGCGGTTCGCGAAATCTGGGCGACGGCTCGGGCGTGCGGGTGGAGTTTTTAGGCGTGATATTCGTATCAAGCTCCAAGCGCCGCGTCAGCGTAGAAACTGCGCGCGAGATCGCACATATCGCGCACAAAAACGGCGCAAAGTGCGTCGGGGTCTTTGCTTTGAGCTCGGCAAAACACAGCGCCGCCGCGTGCGAAAATTTTAGAGGCAAAGCCTGCGGCGATGAAATTTGCAAAGATAAAATTTACGCGAGCAATAGCGGCGGCGTAGAATTTTATGAAGCCACGGAATTCTGCGAAAAGCAGCGCAATGATTTGAGCGTAAATTTAAACGCAAACTGCGCCACGCCCACCTCGACGGAGGATCTGAATTCTGAAATTTTTGGCGCGGAAGCTCTAGGCGAAGAGCAAATTTTAAAAATTTGCGAGGCTTGCGAGCTGGACTGCGCTCAGATCTACGGACGCATAAACGCGGATTTCAAAGCGCGCCTTAACGCAGCGGGCGTCGAGGCGTGGCAGGTGCTAAGCATCGGCGCCGAAATGCCGCCGCTTGAGGGCTTGAGCTGCGACCGGATATTATTCGACGCCAAAGGGGCGAGCTTGGGCGGCAACGGCGTGAGCTTCGACTGGGATCTGCTGCGACGCGCAGGGCTTGGCTGCGAAGAGCGAAGCAGTATGTCGAGCGATGAAAAAAACTGCGCGGACGGCGCAATGCAAAGCGCAGACGACGCAAGAGGCGATTTTGAGCGTAATGCAACCCGCGAGGATTGCAGCGAGGAAAAATTTTACGCAGAGTGCGTCGAAAACAGCGGAGAGAAACTCGTAGAAAACGATAATCACCGTGCCGCCAATGACGACGAGGCTAGTAAAATTGTGCGTGATGTCGCCCGATCAAGTGAGGCAAAGCCTGCGAGGAAGGGTACCGATGATTGCGGCGCAAACGACTATGAGGTGGGCGCGCCAAATATTGCAAATGACGGCGGCGAAGTAGGCAAGTTAG
>NZ_CALHHT010000167.1 GCF_938031315.1 uncultured Campylobacter sp. | reverse complement strand
CGGCACTGTTAAAAATATGCGGCAAAGCACCAGGCACGCTTTGAAATTTTAAAATTTCAAGACCAAAGTTCCACCCTCTCGCGCAGCTTTGCGCGCCGTTCGTACTGCCTAGCGATCAAGACCCTTTAAAAAATTTTATGGTGCTCTCGCCCGCGACCGATCCGTTAAATACGAAAGCAAGGCAAAAGTCAAAAAGAGCCGCACGCAATCTCGCGATCAAGCCTCTTTTAAAATTTTATGACGCTCCGCCCTCGACCGATCCGCTAAATACAAAAGCAAAGCAAGGTCGAAAGCGCCGATCGCGCAATGCTCGCAATCGAGATCACCGATCGTGCGATACTTACGACCGATCGCCGCGCTTACCTCGCAAAGCCGCCCTTTTTCGGGCCGCCCTTGCCGTGGCAGTCTTTGTATTTTTTGCCGCTGCCGCAAGGGCAAGGATCGTTTCGCTTAGGCTTTTTGTCGCCGAACTCGTCTGAGCCCTTTAGCTGCGCTTCATTCGTGCTTGCGGCGGCGAGTTCTTTGGCGCTTGAGCTCTCCATACGCTCCTGCATCGCACGCTGCTCGGCTTCTATCTCCTCCCTAGATTTAAACTGGATCGAATGCAGCAAGCGGATGCTATCGGATTTGAGGCGCATCACAAGCTCCATAAAGAGATTGTAGCTCTCCTTTTTATACTCCGTAAGCGGGTCTTTGTGGTTGTAGCCGCGAAGTCCGATGCCCGCCTTTAGGATATCCATCTGATACAGATGCTCCCGCCAGTCGCGATCGACGATCTGCAGATAAAGCATCTTTTCGATACTTTTGCGCTGCTGCGGATCGATCGGCGCCATCTTATTTTCATACGAAACGGCAAGCGCGCCGATGATCTTTTCTTTCAGCTCTTTGAAATCATCGACCTTCTCAAGCTCGCTGTTTTCGAGCACCTCGCCCGTTTCTTGAGCGATTTTAGCGACGATCGGGAATTTATCGACCTCTTTGATATTTGCGCCGTCGAAAATTTCAAGCTCCTCAAGCACGCTAGAGATGTACTCCTCGCGGTTTTGGATGATTTTATCTTTCAGATCGTAGTCAGGATCCAAAAGCTCATTGCGATATTTATAGATCGTCTTGCGCTGCTCGTTTGCGACGTCGTCGTATTCTAGGATATTTTTACGCGCTTCAAAATGCAAGCTCTCGACCTTTTTCTGCGCGTTCTCTACTGCGCGCGAAACCATGCCTGATTCGATATGTTCGCCGTCTTTTAAACCCAAGCGATCCATGATATTTTTGATCTTGTCGCTGCCGAAAATTCTAAGCAGATTGTCCTCCAGGCTTAAGAAAAACCTACTCTCGCCCGGATCGCCTTGACGTCGGCTTAGGCCGCGGAGTTGATTATCTATACGGCGGCTTTCGTGGCGCTCGGTACCTAAAATATATAGTCCGCCCAAAGCGCGCACTTCATCGTCTATGCGGATATCCACGCCACGTCCCGCCATATTCGTAGCGATCGTTACGGCACCCTTTACGCCTGCGTCTTTGATGATCTGCGCTTCGCGCTCGTGATTTTTGGCGTTTAGCACGGAGTGCGCGATGTTTTCTTTGACCAAAAGCTCGTGCAACTTCTCGCTTTTTTCGATCGACGCCGTACCCACGAGCACGGGCTGACCTTTGGAATTTAGCCGCTTGATTTCATTGATGACGGCGTCAAATTTCTCGCGCTCGGTTTTGTAGATAAGATCGTTTTGATCCTTTCTGATGACCGGCACGTTTGTAGGGATCGAGACTACTTCGAGTTTGTAAATTTGAGAAAATTCCGTTGCTTCCGTCTGTGCCGTACCCGTCATACCAGCGAGTTTTTCGTAAAGACGGAAGTAGTTTTGAAAGGTAATGTCGGCAAGAGTTTGGCTCTCCTCTTGGATCTGCACGCCCTCTTTGGCTTCAAGCGCTTGATGAAGCCCCTCGCTGAACCTGCGACCCTCGCTCAGACGCCCCGTAAATTCATCCACGATTACGACCTGCCCGTCGCGCACGACGTAGTGTACGTCCTTTTCAAATAGATAATTTGCCTTAAGTGCTTGATCAAGGTAGTGGCTAAGCACGGCATTTTCAAGGCTATAGAGGTTATCCACGCCAAAAAGCTTCTCGGCTTTTGAAATTCCTGCCTCCGTAATCAAAACGGCGCGGTTCTTCTCATCTACGGTAAAATCGCCCGTAGCTTTGCCTTTTGGATCGGCTGGCGCCTCGCCGCGGATCATTTGGCGAGCTACTTCATTTGCCTTGATGTAGCCGTCTAGAGTGCGGTTCGTAGGGCCAGAGATGATAAGTGGCGTCCTGGCTTCGTCGATTAAAATACTATCAACTTCATCGACGATTACGAAATGATGCCCACGCTGCACCTTTTCATCCGCGCTAAATTTCATATTATCGCGCAGGTAGTCAAAGCCGAACTCGTTGTTTGTGCCGTACGTAATATCGCACGCGTATGCAGCCTTGCGCTTGGCGTCGTCGTATTCGCCGCCTACGATCACACCGGTACTAAGCCCTAAAAATTCATATAGCTCGCCCATTTGCGCAGCATCGCGCTTAGCTAGGTAGTCGTTTACGGTTACGACATGCACACCCTTGCCCTCCATCGCATTTAGCACTACCGCCAAAGTCGCTACGAGGGTCTTTCCTTCGCCCGTTTTCATCTCTGCGATCGCGCCGTCGTTTAGCACCAAACCGCCTATTAGCTGAACGTCGAAGTGGCGCATATTTAGCACTCTTTTGCCCGCCTCTCGCACGATAGCAAACACTTCGTTAAGTACGTCATCCGTGCTCTTTTCGCCCGCGCGAACTTGCGCTCTTAACGCTTCAAATTCCGCCTTAAGCGCCGCATCGTCCATCGCCGCATAATTTTCCTCAAGCGCGCTGATTTTTAGCGCGCGCTTGGCGTATTGCTTGACGATCCTATCGTTTTTAGTGCCGAAAATCCCGTGAATGACCTTTTTAAACATTACCGAACCTTACTTTTAAAATTTTTAATCGCGCATATTAACATATTTTTAGTTTCTATTTAATTAAATCCTAGAAAAACGGCTATAATACGCGCAAATTTTCAAAAATAAAGGCAAAATTTATGAAAAAAACTCTTATTTCTTTAGCGGCAAGCTGCATTTTTGCATTCGCAAGCGGGATAGAATTCAACACTCTGAGCGCAAATTTTTCGCAAACCGTGCAGAGCGACGATGCGAAAATCAGCTACGGCGGCGATTTTAGCGCCACGAAAGAGCACGCCGTGTGGCATTATAAGACCCCTACGATAAAAAATATATTTTTTAGCTTCACAAAGGTCGTCGTAATCGAGCCCGAACTCGAGCAAGCTATCATTACGAATATCAAAGAAACGCCAAATTTAACCGCGATCCTAGCGAACGCAAAGCCGAATAAAAACGGCGTTTATGAGGCGAGCTTCGACGACGTGAAATATCTCATCGAGCTAAAGGGCGATTTGCCAAATAAGATCAGCTACACCGATAAAATGGACAATAAGGTCGTCATAAATCTAAGCAACGTCCGCAAAAACGCGCCGGTAAACGAGGCGATCTTCAAGCCCGCAATTCCAAAAAACTACGACATCATCACGCAGTAGGCGCGCGTGAGGCTACTTTTCGTCTGTCACGGCAACATCTGTCGCTCGCCGATGGCGCAGTCCGTGATGCAAAATTTCATTAATCAAAGCGAGCTTAAAACGCGCGTGAGCGTGGATTCTGCGGCGACGCACGCCGACGAGATCGGCTCGCCGCCCTACTACGAAACGCAGCGCGTACTAAAAGAGCAAAAAGTGCCGCTCGTAGCGCATCGCGCCGTGCAGGTCACGCCCGCAGACTACGAGCGCTACGATCTGATACTTTGCATGGATGATGAAAATATGCGCTCGCTGGGGCGAATTTTTCGCGGCAAGGATATGGCTAAGGTAAAATTTCTTTTGGAATTTGCAGGGGAAAATTTTGCAAGCCGCAATGCGCGAAATTTCAAAGGCTCAGCAAAGCAAACCGGTTTAAATTTAAAAGGCGCCGGTTCAAATTTAACCGGCTCCGAACGCCTACAAATCGCCGACCCCTACTACACGCGCAATTTTGAGCGCTGCTACGCAGATATCAAGCGCGGCTGCGAGGGGCTCTTGCGATACATTAAAAATTCAGACGGAATTTGCTAAAATCCGCGATTAAATTTTAGCGTCTTTAAAGAGGCGCGATTTAAAGCGATAATTCAAGGAAAAATATGTTTAGGCTTTTGATCGTTCCATATCTGATAATTGAGGCATTTACGACCTATTATTTCGTAAGCGCAAACGGCTTCGCGGCATATGCGGTAGAGATCGTCATAAGCGCGATTTTAGGCGGTTATGTCGTAGCAAACCGCTCGTGGATGGGCTTTTTTAATCTAATGAAAATCTCGCCGAAAGAAATTTTAAGCGGCGTGGGCTTCGTCGTAGGCGGCGTTTTTCTCATCGCGCCTGGCATTTTCGGCGATATTTTGGGCGTTTGCGTAATCACCGCGTCGTTTTACTGCGTCACCAGCGACGTGCCTAAATTTAACACCGGCAGCGAAAATTCCGAAAAAAGCGAACGAAAATTCTGGCGACGCCACCACACAAACGACGACGTCATCGACGTAGAAGTGATCGAGGAGAACGAAATCGAGATCCGAAAGAGCATAGGGGAGGAAAAATGAAAAATTTGATCATCGCTACGCGTGGCAGCGTACTTGCTCTGTGGCAGAGCAAACACATCGCATCGTTG
>NZ_CALHHT010000166.1 GCF_938031315.1 uncultured Campylobacter sp. | reverse complement strand
ATTTATAAAATTTCATACCGACGCTCCTTTTAAAATTTAAAATTTCAGCGTAAATTTCCGCGATCTTGCGATTAAATTTAAAACGCTCGCTCGCCGCGCTGCCGCTACGAAACAAACAAGCGACAGGCGCCTAAATTTAATCCCGCCGCTAGCCTTCGCGGTGCAAAATTATATAGCCCAGCTTCGTGCCGTTTTCGTCCGAAAATGCCCGCACGTAAAAATAATGCCCGTCCTTTTTGATAAAACTCTGCGCCCCAAAATCAAGCGTCGCCAAAATCGACAAAACGTCGTAATCCGGCGCGCTGTTTACGACGATAAAGTCCTTGATAACGCCTATTTTATCGTAAAAGCAGTCGGTCTCAAACCTCTTATCGACTAAGATAAAAATATCGTTTCCCATGCGGTTGATCTGCGCGATGACGTGTTCGAAATCGAGCATTATCTCGGCGCTTCCGATAAATTTACCGTCGCTAAAAACCGGCGAAATTCCGCGCATAAAAACCCCGCACCGCCCCATCTCGACGAGCGCTTTGGGAAGCAGGCTTTGGCGGATCTGCAAAAGCGAATGGCGAAAGGAGCTCAGATCGTCGTTGTAAAATTCGTCGCTCCAGCTTCTGGCTAGACTTCTGATGTTTTGCGTGTGAAAATGTATCTTCACGCCCGTATAGAAGGGCACTGCGCTTAAAATGTCTTTGTATTTTTTCGTCACGTCCATACACTCGCCGTGTTTGCCGCTCTCAAAGCAGCGCACCACGTCGCTGTTCTGCGACAAAATCAGCGAGATCGCAAAGGCGTTTAGCTTCTCTTCATCGACGATCTTTTCAAACAGACTCGCGCTGAAATCGAACTGCTGCTTGATTTTTATCTCGTTTTCCTCGCTTTTAAAGCGCAGGTAAAACGCAAAGGTGGCGACGCAGCAAGCAAGCGCGAAAAGGCTTAGGTATTTTTTTGAGCGCGCGCCTATCATCTGAATTCCATCTTTAAATTTGCCGCTAAAACTTCTGCAAATTCGCTAAATTCTGGCAGATTTAGCTTGCCGTTTCGCATCTTTTTTCCCCAGACGGACTCCGGGAAAAAGCTGTCGTTTTTGAAACGCGCCTGGACGTGAAAATGCACGCGCGGCACGTAGTTGGCAAAGCTTGCGATGTTGATCTTATCGGGTGCGTAAAACTCCCGCAGGCTCTTTTCGCACTGAAGCACGGCGCGCCACAGATGCGCCAACGTCGCCTCATCGCAGTCGCTAAGCTCTTTAAATTTCGCCTTCGTAAAGACCTTCACCCACGGCACTTCGTGCTCCTCGCGCTCCACGTAAATCATCTCATCTTCGTAAATCATCGCTTCTCCTTGAAAATGGAATTTTAATGCAAAGCCCATTAAAGCTCGGTAAATTCCTCTTACATAAATAATATACTAAAATACATTAATTAAATATATCTATAAAATCTCGATATATTCGTAATTTTTATGTTATAATTCTGCCTTTTAAAAGGAATATATATGAAATCAGTTTGGATAATGATCCTATGCGCCGCGGCGATTTTGATGATTACGATGGGCATTCGTATGTCATTAGGTCTTTTCGTACAACCTATAATGCAAGCAAATTCCCTATCCATCGCGCAAGTAAGCTTTGCGATGGCAACTACGCAGCTGGTATGGGGCTTTTCGCAACCGCTTAGCGGGATACTTGCAGACAAGCTCGGTGCCTACGTCGTGCTGTTTTGGGGCAGCGTGCTTTTGGCGATTAGTTGCACTCTTGTGCCGTTATTTAGTAGCGAAAGCTCGCTTGTATTAACGATGGGTTTTGGGCTTGCACTGGGGCTTGGCGCGGGTAGTTTTCCGATTCTAATGAGCCTAATGGCAAAGCGCCTGCCATTTTCTATCCGCTCGGTTGCCAGCGGAGTGCTAAATGCAGGCGGCTCGTTCGGGCAGTTTTTATTTGCGCCTATGATTGGGTTTTGCATCGCAACGCCCGCTTTAGGATACGGCGGCGCATTTTTTACGCTCGCAGGGCTAAGTCTGCTAATTCTGCCTCTTGCGAGACTTTTAGCAAGCTGTAAAATTCTACTTGGCGAGCAAACCAGCCTGCATGAAGAAGATAAGCGCAGCTTAGGCGAAGTTCTGCGTTTGGCACTGCGCGATAAAAGCTATATTTTGATAAATTTAAGCTTTGCTACGTGCGGTTTTCACGTAGCGTTTTTAGTGACGCATCTGCCTAGTGAAGTAGCACTAAGCGGGCATGGCGCGCAGGTAGCGTCCTTTTCGCTCGCACTGATTGGCATCGCAAACATCGTAGGCAGCTTATTCGTAGGTTGGTGTGTTTCCAAAGTGCGCTGTAAAGTCATTTTATTTTGCATATATACTCTGCGTATCGCTCTTATTGGTGCTTATGTGCTCTCGCCCAAATATAGCCTTACGTTTTATATCTTCAGCGTGGGATTAGGATTTACCTGGCTAGCGACCGTACCGCCTACTGCGGCTGCCGTAGGTAAGCTATTAGGGACGCGATATTTAGCAAGCCTATTTGGATTTACGATGCTTTCGCATCAAATCGGTGGATTTTTTGGCGCATATATCGGGGGTCTTGCGGTACGGGCATACGGCGCGTATGATTATATGTGGTATTTGGATATGACGCTAGCGGCTATTGCAGCTCTGCTAAGCCTACCTGCGCGTGAAGCTAAGATGAAGCACGTAAAATTTTAAAAATTTTATGGGATTTTGAAATTTACGGACGGAATTTTCGCGAAATTTTGCAAGCTAAATTACGACAGAATTTTGAAAATTTTAAAATTTATCGGATTTTATGTTTCGCACGATGAAATTTCACTTTAGCTTTAAAATTCCGTTGCGATAATGCGATAAAATGCAAAATCCGCTTATACTTTCAAATTTAGCCGAGAGGGGCTTTTAAATTTTATAGAATTTTGAAATTTTAAAATTTCGGCTCGTGCAGCATTTTAAGGGCCGGCGCGAGAGCGTCTGCAAAACCCATAAATTTTTCAAATTCCTCCACGCTAAACTCTGCGCTAAACTCCGCCCCCGCAGCGCCGAAGCTCGCCTCATAAACAAAACCTGATTTTTTTAAAAAATGTTCAAATTTAGCCACCGCCGCAAACGGCACGAAAAATATGCACTTCTTACGCAGCACGAATTCCACTAGCTCTGCGGCATCCGCAGCGGCGTCTATCGCGGCATTCGCGCTACTAGCGTATGCGCGCACGAGCCCGCCCGTGCCTAGCTTGATGCCGCCGAAGTAGCGCACCACGAGCACGGCGGCATTAATTAGCTCGGCGCCGCGAAGCGCGTTTAGACACGGCGCGCCCGCAGTCGATTTGGGCTCGCCGTCGTCGCTTGAGTTTTCTACGATCTGCCCGGGCTCATTCAGCGCGCGATACGCCCAGACGATATGGCGCGCCTTGGGGTGTTGCTGCCGCAACTGCGCACGCAGCGTCTCAAAGCTCGCTAGCGGCGCTAGATAGGCGATGAAGCTTGATTTTTTGATCTCCTGCGCGGCGCTGATCTCTTTTTCAATCGTTTTCAAGGCTTTCCTTTGCGGAATTTTATCTTTTTTGCATTATAATAAAAGTTCAAAAAAAGATCAAAGGAGCTTCATGATCCAGACTTGTTTATTTCCCGCGGCGGGCTACGGCACGCGCTTCTTGCCCGCGACTAAATCGCTACCAAAAGAGATGCTTCCGATCCTTACCAAGCCGCTCATTCACTACGGCGTGGACGAGGCGCTGGAGGCGGGCATGGACAATATGGCGTTCGTCACGGGTCGCGGCAAGCGCGCTCTGGAGGATTATTTCGACCGCAGCTACGAGCTGGAGGATCAAATTTCAGGCAGCAGCAAGGAGTATCTGCTCGACGAGATCAGGGCGCTTATGAAGCGCTGCACCTTCTCTTTTACGCGCCAAGAGCAGATGAAGGGGCTCGGTAACGCGATTTATACGGGTAAAATTTTAATCCGCGACGAGCCTTTCGGCGTGGTGCTCGCAGACGATCTGTGCGTGAACGAAAACGGCGAGGGCGTGCTTGCGCAGATGGTTAAAATTTACGAAAAGTACCGCTGCAGCGTCGTTGCAGTGATGGAGGTGCCGCCGCAGGACGTAAATAAATACGGCATCGTCGCAGGAAAGAGTATCAGCGACGATCTGATAATGGTCTCGGATATGATCGAAAAACCGGAGCCCGGCGAGGCTCCGTCGAATTTAGCCATCATCGGGCGCTACATCCTAACGCCCAATATTTTCGATCTCATCGAGCAGACGGCGCCTGGTAAAAACGGCGAGGTGCAGATCACCGACGCGCTTTTGAAGCAGGCTCAAAACGGCGTGGTGATCGCGTATAAATTTAAAGGCACTCGCTTCGACTGCGGCTCGGTAAAAGGCTACGTGGACGCGATCAAATATTTCTACGAGCGAGAATTTAGCGATGGTAAAAAATGAGCTGTTTTTCCCTCCGGCAAAAGACGGCGCGCTAGAAGAGGTAGCGGCAAAGATCCGCGCCGAATACGAAAGCGGCGAGATAGGCTACTACCGCCTGCCGCAGCAAGGCGCGGGCGTAATAGCACGGGCGCAGGAATTTTTTAGCGCACGAAGCTACGATGGGGTCGTGCTTTTGGGCATCGGCGGCTCCAGCGTGGGCGTGCGGGCGCTTTATGAGATGCTAGCGGGTAAAATCCGCAAAGATCTGCGCTTTGAAATTTTGGATAATCTCGACGGGCGCAGCGTAAATCGCGCGCTAGAAGGGCTAAATTTTGC
>NZ_CALHHT010000165.1 GCF_938031315.1 uncultured Campylobacter sp. | reverse complement strand
GCTTCTTGTATCTATGATGACGTTTCGTATTTTAGCGAAGGCCTAGCATGCGTTAGAAAGAACGATAAATTCGGCTTCGTCGATAAAACGGGCAAAGAAGTTATTCCCTGCATATATGATCGGGCCGAGGAGTTTTGCGAGGGCTTGGTGCGGGTTAATAAGAACGATAAATTCGGCTTTATCGATAAAACGGGTAAAGAGGTGATTTCTTGTATATATGATGATGCTTATAATTTTGAGGAAGGACTGGCGGAAGTTCAAAAAAGCGGCTATTGGGGTTTTATCGATAAAACCGGCAAAGAGATCATTCCTTGTCTATATGATGACGTTGGCATTTTTCGCGAAGGCTTGGCAGACGTTAAAAAGAACGGTTATTGGGGATATATCGATAAAACTGGCAAAGAAGTTATTCCCTGCATATATGATCGGGCCGGGAGTTTTTGCGAAGGCTTAGCAAAGATTGAAAAGGACGGCAAATGGGGCTTTATCGATAAAACGGGCACAGAGGTAGTGTCTTGTGTATACGAGCTTGCTTGGGATTTTGACAATACTTTGTGCGGATATTATGACGAAATCAAATATTGCGAAGGATACGTTAAAGTCAAAAAAGACGGCAAATGGGGTTTACTAGACGATGAGGAAAACGAAATTTTACAGCCAGTGTTTTATGACGAGATAGAACTCGTGAAAGTTTTAAGCGACGACTACGTCAAGATCAATTTAGACGGTCGCGAAACGATCGTCAATAAAAACGGCAAAATAATATCGTAAATTTAAAGGAGAGATAATGGTTAGCGTAGAGCAGGCGATCGAGGATCTGAAAAACGGCAAAATGCTCGTTATGGTCGATGACGTCGATCGCGAGAACGAGGGCGATTTGGTGTTTGCGAGCACCTTTAGCAGCGCGGAAAAAGTAAATTTTGCGATCACGCACGCTCGCGGAGTGCTGTGCGTGGCGCTTAGCCCGCAGATAGCGGAGCAGCTAGATCTAAATTTGATGGTCGATAAAAACACCTCCAGCCACGAGACCGCATTTACCGTCACGATCGACGCGAAGGACGCCAAGACGGGCGTGAGCGCGTATGAGCGCAATATGACGATCGAGCTGATGTCGCGCGTGGGCGCTCGCGCAGATGATTTCGTCCGCCCGGGACATATCTTCCCGCTCATCGCCAAAAGCGGCGGCGTGCTCGCCCGCACGGGGCACACCGAGGGCTCTACGGATCTGTGCCGCTTGGCGGGGCTTTCGCAAAGCGCCGTGATCTGCGAGATCGTCAAAGACGACGGCGATATGGCGCGCAGGGACGATCTGGAAAAATTCTGCGCGCAGCACGACATCAATATGATCTCGGTCGCGCAGATCGTGCAGTACCGCCTAAAACACGAAACTCTCGTTAAATTTAGCGAGCCCAAAAGCGCTCTGCTGTGCGGCGAAGCGGCGAAATTTTACGAGGTGAGCGATCACGAGGGCAACGAGCACCGCGCCTATATTTTCGGCGAGCTGGGAAAGAGCGCGCAGACGAACGTGAAATTTCATAAAATTTCAAGCGATCTGGAGTTTTTAAGCGATACGAAATTTAACGATTTCATGCGCGATCTGGGCATTTTGCGCAAAGAGGGCGGCGTGCTTTTGATGCTAAAATCCGCGCAAAATCGCGCCGATTTTAAGAGCTTCGGCATCGGAGCGCAAATTTTAGCGCATCTGGGCGTGAGAAAAATCAAAATTTTAAGCAAGAGCGAGCCGAAAGATTACGCGGGGCTTAGCGGATTCGGGATCGACATAGTTTGATAGCTCACATCGATTTGGACAGCTTCTTCGTCTCTGTAGCGAGGCTTGTCGATCCTGCGCTTGCGGGCAAAAAGATTGCAGTCGTCGGAGGTGGCGACGAGGAGATTTTCGGCGGCAAGAGCGAGCTTGGTAGCGTGATTTTAAGCGCGAGCTACGAGGCCAGAGCCTGCGGCGTGCACTCGGCTCAGCCCGTTAAAATCGCGCTCGGACTCTGCCCGCAGCTAATTTTGGTGCGCTCGCAGCACGGCGAATACCGAAAAATTTCACGCGAAATTTATGAGTTTTTACTAAACTTTACGCCTGAGATCGAAAAATTTAGCATCGACGAGTTTTTTCTAAATTTACGCGGTACGCCCTACGACGCAGACGCGCTGAGCTTTGCTGCGTTTTTGCAAAGCGAGATTATGCGCCGCTTTAGCCTTCCGTGCAGCGTAGGCCTTAGCGAAGCAAAACTTATCGCAAAGCTCGCCACCAGCCTTGCCAAGCCCTTCGGCGTGCGGCAAATTTTAAAATCGCAAATCGCGCGCGAGCTATCCGCCGTGCCGGTAGCGAAATTCCCCGGCATCGGCAAAGCGGCGCAAAAAACGCTCGGCAAATACGGCATCGTAAGCTTCGGCGACGCGCTAGGGCACAGAGAAATTTTTGAAAAGATGGGCGCAAACGGCAGGAAAATTTTCGCAGCCCTTAGCGGCGAGGATGAGGGCGAGGTCGTCTCAAAGCGCGAGCGCAAGAGTATCGGCTTTGGGCGCAGCTTCGCGCCGTGCGCCGATCGGGACGAGCTGCGGCGTAAAATTTTAATTTTGGCGCGCCATTTGGCGGGCGAAGTGCTCGCAAGGGGGCTAAAGCCCGCGACGTATGATCTAAAGATCCGCTACAAATCGCGCGAGGAGTTTTCGCACCAGATCAGCCAGGATAGGGCGTTTAGTTTAAATTTGCTAAGCGAGACCGCGCTTGAGCTGTTTAAGCTCTGCGACGTGAAAAAAGGCGCGCAGATAATCCACGTAGCGCTAAATCTTTCAAATTTCGGCGGCAGATCAGGCGGCTCGCTGCTCTTTGGCGAGATCGATAAAAAGCAGCAGAGCTTGGATCGATCTTTAAGCAGGATTTGGGAAAAATTCGGCATCGAAAAGCTAAAAAAAGCGAGCGAAATTTGATTAAATTTAAAGGAAAAAGATGAAATTAGGCGAGCTATACTCGGTGATCTGCATAATCTTCGCGACGAATTTCAGGGGCGTGATAGATGAGCAGAAATTGCGCGGCTTGGGCAAAAACTGGATCATCGTAAATAAAAATATCGAGAACAAAAACGGCCACGAGCTTTGGCAAAAGGTACAGGGCGAGGACTATGCGGCGCTAGGGCGCGATTTTGAAGCGCTAAAAGGGGCGTTTGAGATGGATTTTTTCAAGCTTATTAGCGAAAGCGAAGTGGAGCTGTTTTATGAAAAGTGCCGCTTCAAAAAGCCTTTCGCGGAGCTTAAAAGCGCTCACGCGGCCAATATGCTAGCGCTGCTTGCCATGATCTTTAAACAAAACACGGACGCGAAATCGCATAAAATTTTGACGCTATATCTGGCGCAATTTATCATTCCTAGCTTTTCCGCGCTTGCTACGCATGTGCAGATAAACGCCAAAAGCAGCTATTACAAGGCGCTCGGGTGGTTTTTGGCGGATTTTTGCCGCGTGGTGAAAGAGACGCTGGGACTTAGAATTTAGAATTTAGAACGCGCGCTCGGTGTTTTTGCGCGTTCGGCACAGAAAAGCGCTATGTAGAGATAAGTCTGGAGCTTGCTTTCGGGGTTTCTTGCGCTGTAGCCGGTACAGCTCCTGCGGGTGCGACAAGCTGCTAAGCGAGGCAGGTGAATTTTATCTGCACGGATGTAAAGTGTCTGCCTTGCTGTTTTGTGCGTCGGTGCTTGTCGTATCGCGCGCGTCGTTTTAAATTCTGCACGGCATTCAGTATTTTGCATATGTGCCGCCTGATGTTTGTTTTGCGCGCACTGCGAGTTTTGCTCGGCGTTCAGTGCTCTCGTTTTGCGCCGCCTGCATTAGGGTATTGCGTGCTTTGTCTGCGTCGCGCCACTTTGCGTGTCGCTTCGTATGTCGTCTGGCATAGTCATTTGGAATTTTACGTGAGGCGCCTTGCGTCCCATCTGGCGTCGTCGCTTGAAATTTCATGCGAGGTGGTCTGTGCATCGTTTGACGCTATCGCTAGGATTCGCGTCTTACGTGTTTCGCGCGTGCGATCGAGCGTTCGAAAACTAGAGTTTGGCGCCTAGCACTTGCGTCGCTTTGCGTCTTTTGCCGAGCATGCGTTACGTAGCGTCCTGTGCACGTAGCCAAATTTTAAAATTTAAAACAAAGGAAAAATTTGAATTACTGGAACGAAATTTACGCTCACTTTGATCCCGTGGCGTTCAGCGCGTTTGGCATAAACGTGCACTGGTACGGCATTATGTATGTTTTGGCGCTGCTTACGGCGCTATTTATCGCCAAATATTTCGTGCGAAAAGACGGCCTTGACTTCAGCGACAAGATGCTAGATCGCTACTTTATCTGGGTCGAGGTGGGCGTCATTTTAGGCGCGCGGCTGGGATATATCGCGATTTATTCGGGCGAGGCGGCGTGGTATTTCAGTCATCCGTGGCAAATTTTCAACCCCTTTCATAACGGCGAGTTCGTGGGCATTCGCGGTATGAGCTATCACGGCGCGGTCGTCGGATTCGTGATTGCGACGGTTTGGTTTTGCAAAAAATTTAAAACCGATATGTGGGCGCTGCTCGATCTCGTGGCGCTTAGCGTGCCGCTTGGGTATTTTTTCGGACGCGTGGGAAATTTTTTAAATCAGGAGCTTTTCGGGCGCGAAACGACCGAGCCATGGGGGATCTTGGTGGGCGGTACATTGCGTCATCCAAGCCAGCTTTACGAGGCGGTTTTGGAAGGACTGGTAATTTTCGTGATTTTATTTTTCTACCGTAAATTTAAGAAATTTAACGGCGAGCTGATATGTCTGTATGCGATGCTATATACGGCGTTTAGATTTTTCGTAGAATTTTTTAGGCAGCCGGATGATGGGCTTGGTTTTATATTTTTAAATTTATCGATGGGGCAAATTTTATCTTTGGTGATGTTTTTGATAGCAGTTTTCTTAAAGCAGTCTTTGAGAAAAAAACTAATTCGTAAAAATTAAATTAATCTAAAGTTAAAATGTAATATAATCATTTCCACAAAAGCGTAAACGATCATTTAATGGGAGTTTATAATCATCTTTTTTAAGGAGAACCTATGCTAGGTCGCATTGAGGGCTTTACGGGCAGATCCATAGACGGCAAAAAAAGCCGCATTATGGCTTTACAAGACGTGGCGCAAAGCATCAGCGGGCTGATTTTAGCCTGTTTTATGCTGTGTCATATGATATTTACCGGCACGATTTTGATCGGTAAGGGCGCGTTTGAGGGCGTCGTACATTTCGCCGAACCAGGCGGAATTTATTTCGTCACAAACATCGTCGCTTTCGTGATTTTCGTGATTTTCGTGATTCACGCATTTTTGGCGATGAGAAAATTTCCGGCTAACTACGCCGCTTACAGAGCGTTTAAAGCGCACAAAATGCGAATGAAGCATTGCGACACGACGCTTTGGTGGTTTCAGTTTTGGACGGGATTTTTCCTATTTTTCTTTGCGGCGGCTCATATTTTAATGATCGTATTCGGTCCGAAAATTACTGCAGATCTTGCTATCGCTCGATTCGGACAGCTTCATCTATTTTATTTTGTTTTATTGATTTTCGTAGTAACTCACGCTAGTATTGGAATTTATAGGCTTTATATGAAATGGATCAGCATAGACGGCACGAAGGCTGAAATTCAAAGAAAAAGAGCCTTCATTAAAAAGGCGGTTTTCATCGTTTGGGGTGCATTTTTCTTGCTTTCGATAATCGCCGATTTCAAATGGTTAAGTTTAGAATAGGGAGTTTAGAATGAATGTAATATATTGCGATTCTTTAGTTATTGGCGGCGGTTTGGCGGGCTTAAGAGCTGCGATCGCTACCGGCGAAAAGGGGCTTAGTACTATCGTTTTGAGCCTGATCCCCGTTAAGCGCTCGCACTCTGCGGCAGCTCAAGGCGGCATGCAGGCGTCACTGGGAAATTCCAAGATGAGCGAGGGCGACAATGAGGACGTGCACTTTGCCGATACCGTAAAAGGAAGCGACTGGGGCTGTGATCAGGATGTCGCTAGGATGTTTGCACAAACGGCGCCTAAGGCGATCCGCGAGCTTGCGGGCTGGGGCGTTCCTTGGACTAGAATTACTAGAGGCGAGCGAAGTGCTATTATTAATGCTCAAAAGACTACGATCACCGAAAAAGACGAGGTTCACGGACTTATCCATAGCCGCGACTTCGGCGGAACGAAAAAATGGCGAACTTGCTATACCGCCGATGCTACGGGACATACAATGCTTTTTGCCGTTGCAAACGAAGCGCTAAAGCATAACGTAGATATTCATGATAGAAAAGAAGCGATCGCGCTAATTCACGCAAACAACCGCTGCTACGGCGCAATCGTGCGTGATTTGGTTACCGGCGAAATTAGTGCATATGTATCAAAAGGTACGTTGATCGCTACAGGCGGCTACGGCAGAGTGTATAAACACACCACAAACGCTGTCGTTTGCGAGGGCATCGGCGCAGCTATCGCGCTTGAGACAGGCGTCGCGCAGCTTGGAAATATGGAAGCGGTGCAGTTTCACCCAACCCCTATCGTTCCGAGCGGAATTTTGCTTACCGAGGGTTGCCGCGGCGACGGTGGAATTTTACGCGATGTGGACGGCTACCGCTTTATGCCGGATTATGAGCCCGAGAAAAAGGAACTTGCCAGCCGCGACGTCGTAAGCCGCCGCATAATGGAGCATATCCGCGCAGGCAAGGGGGTAAAGAGCCCTTACGGCGAGCACGTTTGGCTTGACATATCGATCCTTGGACGCGAGCATATCGAGAAAAATTTACGCGACGTGCAAGAAATTTGCGAAATTTTCAACGGCATCGATCCTGCCGACACCGAGGTAATAACCGACGAGCAGGGCAGGAAGCGCGGCAAGGGCTGGGCTCCGATCCTTCCTATGCAGCACTACTCGATGGGCGGTATCAAAACAAAAGCTACGGGCGAGAGTCCAACGCTAGCTGGACTTTTCAGCGCCGGCGAGGCTGCGTGCTGGGATATGCACGGCTTTAACCGCTTGGGCGGAAATTCCGTCGCCGAAACCGTCGTCGCGGGAATGATCGTGGGCGAGTATTTTGCGGAGTATTGCCAAGGACACGACGTCGATATTAATACACATGATATACAAAAATTTGTAGATAAAGAGCAAAACTACATGAAAAGCCTGCTTGAAAAAGAGGGTAAATTTAACGTATTCGAGATAAAAAACAAGATGAAAGATGTGATGTGGGAGCACTGCGCGATCTTCCGCACCGGCGAGGGATTAGCCAAAGCCGTAAAAGAGCTCGAGGAGCTTTATAAGCAATCTTTGGACGTCAAAGTAAGCAATAAAGAGCTTTTCGGAAATCCTGAGCTTGAGGAGGCTTACCGCGTACCGAAAATGCTAAAGCTCGCGCTTTGTATCGCCAAGGGCGCGCTTGATCGCACCGAAAGCCGCGGCGCACACTTCCGCGAGGATTATCCGAAACGCGACGATCTAAACTGGCTAAAACGAACGCTTGCAAACTGGAAAGAGGGCGATACTATGCCTACTCTAAGCTACGAGCCGCTTGATATTATGAAGATGGAGATGCCGCCTGCATTCCGCGGATACGGCGCCAAAGGCAATATCATCGAGCATCCAGACAGCGCCGTGCGCCAAAAAGAGGTCGATGAAATTCGCGAAAAAATGCAAGCCGAAGGCAAAGGCAGATATGAAATTCAAGAAGCATTGATGCATTATGAATTGCAGCCAAAATATAAAGCACCTAACGAAAGAGCAGGTATAGGATATGAGTAGAAAAATAACAATAAAGGCATTTAAGTATAATCCGCTAAGCAAAATTTCAAAGCCGCACTTCGCTACTTACGAGCTCGAAGAGACTGACGGAATGACGCTGTTTATTGCGCTTAACGTGATTAGGGAGAAATTTGACCCCGAGCTAAGCTTCGATTTCGTTTGCCGCGCGGGTATCTGCGGTAGCTGCGGTATGCTCGTAAACGGCAAGCCGCAGCTTGCGTGCCGTACGCTTACTAAGGATTATCCGGACGGCGTGATCGAGCTTATGCCGCTTCCGGTTTTCAAGCTGCTAAAAGACCTCAGCGTCGATACGGGCAACTGGATGAACGCGATGAGTAAACGCGTAGAGAGCTGGATTCACACAGATCACAAGACCGACATCTCCAAGCTTGAGGAGAAGGTCGAGCCGGAGGTCGCGCAGGAGGTTTTCGAGCTGGATCGCTGCATCGAGTGCGGTATCTGCGTAGCTGCATGCGGCGTAGCGATAATGCGAAAAGACTACATCGGCGCCGTCGGCATCAACCGCGTGGCACGCTTTCAGATCGATGCGCTGGATAAGCGAACCGATGAGGATTTTTACGAGCTAATCGGCGATGATGACGGAGTATTCGGCTGTATGACGCTGCTAGGCTGCGAAGACCACTGCCCTAAGCACCTTCCGCTTCAAAGCAAAATCGCATATGTTCGCCGCAAGCTTGCCGCTCAGGGCAAATGCGGCTGCGGCAAATAAAATTTAAGCGGGTTCTTCCCGCTTAAATTTATCTTCTAAATTTATAAATTTTACCTCGATAGACAAATTCCAAAATGCTTGAGTCAGACAAGCGAAGTAGCTTTAAATTTAATACTATCCCAAGCGACAAAGAAGTAAAATACGAAATCGCTTAAGATCGCTAGCGAGGGATAAGGATGAACGAAGCAAGGCTCGAAGAGCTAAAGAAAATTCTAAATGAACGACGTCAAAATTTAGAGCAAGGATCGCAAGAAGATTTTAATGCTCAAAATTCTGATGTCTTAAATTTTTATACTTCAAAATTCGATACTTTAAATTTAAGTGCTTCAAATTTTGATGCCTCAGATTTAAACAATACAAATTCTAAAGTTTTGAATTTTAATAACAAAAATGTAGACGATCTAAATTTAAACGCAGAGTGCGGTAGAAGATTTCAAAATTTACATTCAGATAGTGCTACTTTATTTAAAAATTCTAACGTTAGGAACTACGATAAAGATCCGATAGTAATCAAAAATTATGAAAAGTTTTTTGTTTATGCCCATCTTCTTGTATTTCTTCCGGTATCGGGTATGCCACTATTTTTTATTCGGGATATTATAGATTTGGGATATATAGATAAAGTCGATTATTTAACAACATCTATAGCGATATTATTAATCGCCGTTATTACATATATCTTTACCGCGATACGCAATAAACGCGAAATAAGATTTACCGATCAATATATAGAATTTTTAGATAAAGGGGTCTTTAAAAGGCAGTGCAAGGTGGAAAAGGATAAATTATGCAAAAACTTTTCCACGCAAAATTTTAGAGCCCCATCTTTTATCGTGTTGGTTATATTTTGTGTCGGCTCGTTAGGTTTTTTCTTTGTATTTTTGCTTTGCATGTATGTGGCGAATATATTTATAAAATTTGTCGTATATTGTTGCATAAATAAAGGCATAAAAGGATTTAAAATTTTTCCATTTATAAAAGTCGATGAGCCGTGGCATGGCGGATATTTATATTATTCCATTGTGGTATCGGCACACTACTATTTGATTTATTTGTATAGCAGTGAAATTTACGACGAAGTTAGAGAGTATTTTCTGCAGAAAAATATAAATATAGACTATATTAAAAAGGACTATACGGTTTTTATCTAGGAGGATATGCGAAGCGGGCGGCAAATTTAAAACTAAAATTTCAATATTTTATGGTAGCCGCCACTAAATTTCGTAGCGATACCGAGTGCAAATACGGCGTAATTTTAGCGCTAAATTTTATGCGTAGAAGCGCTTGTTGAAATTCTAGCCGCCTGTCGTTGGGATAAAATTTCGTCGGTAGAATTTTACTCGAGCGACATTTCTACGCGGAATTCTATCGGTAAAATTTCGAAAGCAAAATTTTGCGCCTAAACTCTCTTAAATCTCGCCCTGCGAATTCCGCCCAAGCGAAATTGCCTTGCGAAATTCCGCCCGTTTATATTCGGCTAAGCTCACACTCGGTAGTATTTGTCATTTTATTTGCGGAGGTTGCTTTGAAAGAGATAAAATCCAAGCTCATCATAGCGTGCTTGGTTGTTACGGCAGGCCTATTTTTCTTGATCGCAGGCGGTGCGTTTATGGACAGATCCAAAACTCAGCCCGCGCAAAATTCCACGGCGAGCCGCGCCGTAACCTCCGGCAACTCCTCCAATCGGCCGCTAACGGACGAGGATCGCGCCGCAATAGCAAGGTACCGGTACGAAAGGCTGGGCGCCGAGTTAGATTTGGACGAGTGCGTAGTGCATGGCGATGAGCGAATGGAGTATTTCTGCAAGCTTTTGCGCTCCAAGGACACTGCTCGTATTTTAACATTTATGCGAGAGCAGCGCATCACTGCGGGCGATCCGCTGCAGTTTGGTATAACGGCGATAATGTATTCTAGCTTTTACAACGATGCAAACACCACCGAGGAGCTGATCTATCACGGAGCGGATATCAACCGCACGGACGATTTTTCTCATTCGGCGCTAAGCTATGCTATCGAAAATAACTCTACCGCCGCCGCGGAAGTTCTACTTAAGCATGGAGCTAGCTTTTCTAGCGTTAAATATGTTCGTCCGTGGCTTACATACCCTGGATACGGTGACTCCTATTTGGTTGTTACTAGCGACGCACAGGTAAAGACATATT